>NZ_LLZH01000130.1:0-776 GCF_001509495.1 Actinoplanes awajinensis subsp. mycoplanecinus
CCCCCGAACCCCCCGCCGAGCCCAACCTCACAGAGACCAAGCTCGACGAGCCCACGGCACAGCCGGCCCCGGAAAAGACCACCACCAAGCCCGATCCACCCTCCGACACCCCTGCCGAGCAGCCCCAAATCACCACCCCGGAAGCCAAGGCCACCACCAAGCAAGCCGAAAGCACCGCGCCCACCACCAAGCCCGCCGAAGCCGCCGCGCCCAACCCGGAGCAGGCCGAAACCACCGCTCCCGTCGTCGAGGCCACTGCCGCCAAGGCAGCACCCGCGCCCTCCGCCGAGGAACCCCCGGCGACCTTGGAGCCAGCCGCCGCAACGACAGAACCCGCTGCCACCCCGGCGCCCGCCGCCAAAGACGAAGAAACAGCCGCCACCTCGGAACCGGCCGACGAAGCCGCTCCTGAAGCGGCCGACGACAAGAAGGAACCTGCTGCCACGCCGGCACCCATCGCCCCGGAACCGGCCGCCAAAGAGGAAGAGGTCGCCGCGCCGGAACCTACCGCCGAAAAGGAAGAGACCGCGGAGGCCGAAGCCCAGCCGGACGCCCCCACCACTCCGGAGCTCACGGCCGCCACACCCACTGCTCAGGACCCGGCCTCGGAGACCACATCCGACCAGCCGCCCACCGAGCCCAAGCCGGAAAACCAGCCCACAGCCACCCCAAAACCCAGCCAGACCGCGGAGACCCCGCCACCCCCGGCCCGCAAGACCGCACCCCGAGCGCCCCAGGCACCCCCCAAAGCGGCCCCCACAACCCCCCCCCCCGCC
>NZ_LLZH01000131.1:0-1262 GCF_001509495.1 Actinoplanes awajinensis subsp. mycoplanecinus
TTCATCGTGCCGACTCCTTCCGTCGGAAGTGGGTTTGGTGGTTAGGGGCGGCGGCACCGGGGCTTGCTTTCCACGGCTGTTGCACCTGGTGTCGTCCGCATGCAATGTGAAGTTGTGGTGGTGCTGGTCAGTGCCAGTGCTGCACGACAGTGACGCAGCGGTGACCACCGATCGCGGTGACCGTGAGGAACACGACGATCACCGGGATCGCGAGGACACCGGCACCGAGCGCGGCCAGCCAGGTCCACACCATCCACGCGGCGAACGCGAGGACGGCCAGCACGACCAGGGCCAGGACACCGCCGAAGCCGAACCAGAACTGACGGACCTTGCGGTCACGCTCCCGGATCGCCGCCTGGCGGACCTTCCAGCGCCCGTACAGCAGCCGTTCCTGCGCCCGGCGGGCGGCCAGCTCGGTTGCGTTGAGCCGCTCCAGGTCGGCGACCATCGCCGGGTCCGGGTAGTAATGGACAACCGGACGGGTCGGCTGCGATGTGGGCAGGTGCGCGTTGCGGGCCATGAGATCGGCCCTCCCTTCGCTAGGGATCGGTTTCCATCCGCTATTTGCGGGTGGTCTGTGAGAGGTCCGTCAGGCCGCGACCAGCGTCCGGCCGGGACTCTGTTCGCGGACCGTGCGACGCAGCAGGGCCGCGTACTTGGCGATCGCGGCGCAGGCGTCGTCGTCGAGGTAGGCGACCTTCACCAGGTGCGGACTTCCGCCCTCGGAGATCAGCAGCCCGACACCCGATGTCCGAGGACGAGTTGGTGGTGCATCGGCCGGCGAACCGCCACGCGAACAGGTCCCGCAGCGACGTCGGGATGATGTCCGAGCTGGGACGCTGGGTAGCGGCGATGACGATCAGGCCGACCGCCCGTCCCCGCGCGACCAGGTCCCGCAGCAGCGACGCGAAGTCGTCGCGGTCCGTCTTCTTACCGACCGTCGCGGAGAAGTACGCGATCTCGTCGACGCCGATTACGTACGGCAGGAACGCGTCCCGGGGTGTGATTTTCCGACGTCCGCAGGCCAGCAGGTATGCGTAACGGCGGTCCATCATCGTTTGCAAGCGCTTGAGCACGCTCAGCGCCTGACTCAGATCCGGGCCGACGAACACGTCCGCGCACTCGCGCCACTGCCCCAGCTCGACCTGCTTACCGTCGAACAGGCACAGCTTGCAGTCCAGCGACAACGCGGCGTGCGCCATCGCACCGTTGAGCAGACCCGACTTACCCGCGCCCGGCTCGCCACCGATCAGCAGATTCTT
>NZ_LLZH01000132.1:0-734 GCF_001509495.1 Actinoplanes awajinensis subsp. mycoplanecinus
ACGGGCCGACTGCCGAACCGTTGCCCGCTGGGTGCGGGACTTCGGGTTGTGCAGGTCGGCGAACTGGTCAGGGGTGAGTCGGGCTACCGCGTCCTGGTCTTCGCCACGCCGCCGCAGAAGCAGCGGACGCACGGTGGCGTTCGTGGGGCAGTCGAAGACGTTGTCGGGGTACGGGTAGCCGCAGCCGGGACACCGCGAAGGCATCGGGCTACCGGGGTGGTGATCGGCGAACACCTGCGTCAGGGTCGCCACGGACACGCGCAAACCCGCTTCGAGGAGCCGGGAGTCGAGGGCGTGCCGGTCGGACTTGTCGCCGTAGCGCTGCTGCGCGGCCTGCCGGGAAACACCCAGCCGACGGGCGATCTCGTCCCACGAGTACGAGTACGGTTTGGCCCGCAGACCGGCGACGGCCAGACGCAGCATCGCGTCGACCTCGGTCGTCAGCGTGACCATCGAGGCCAGGGCCTCCACGTCGCCGGCCGCGACCCGTCGGGCGTAAGCCCGCAGGATCCGCCGCGCGAACGCGTCGAAGTCGCTGGTCTCCACGTGCCGTGCGGCACGCTTCTTGGGTTGTTTCGGAGCACGGTTGGCAGTCATCGGACAACCACCAGCCCCGCCAGCAGGTACCCGGCGACCGCGACCAGGACCAGTCGGATCCCGGCGCGTTGCCAGCCCGCGGCCAGCGCCCACCACCGGCAGGTGATGAGGTACGCCGGAACACCGACCCGGCGGGT
>NZ_LLZH01000133.1:0-727 GCF_001509495.1 Actinoplanes awajinensis subsp. mycoplanecinus
GCCATTCGAAAACCGTCAGGCTTGATATTTCCGAATGGCCCTCCCCGCCCAAACCTTGCCACCTTGCGTTTGCGGCCGCGACACCCACACCGCAAGCCGCCACAGGCTAGGGCTGCGGCCACAGCTCCAGGCAGCCTGCGGGCCGGGGACCCCATACCCGTGGTGGGCTGGGGTCTCTGCCGGGAGTTGCGGCAGCGGCGTCCTCCTGGGTTTCGGCGCCGACCACGACCAAGCGCAACCCCCGCTTCGGCACAGGGCTGCGGCCGCGAGTTACGGCAGTCGGCTGGCTTCCAGGGGTGCCTCGAACACTGCGAGACACCCCTACAAGCCAGCCGACCACCGCCTCGGCGCAAGGCTGCGGCCGCACGCTGCGGCATCTGCCTGGCTACGCAAGATCCGCTTCGGCGCAAGGCTGTGGCCGCGAGATACGGCATCGGCTGGCTTGTAGGGGTGCCTCGAGCGCTGGGAGACACCCCTGGAAACCAGCCGGTCAATGGTGTGATCGCGGGCTGTCTGAACTATCAGCGTCAATGGTCTGTGCTTTCCGCGAGATCGAGCCTTTTCCCTCAGGTATTCCGCGAGAATAGGCATTCCCTTCCTCGCGGCCGAGGCCTTTGTCGCCAGCCATCTGGCGTTGCCCGGGGCTTCCGGTTCGGCCGGCTGGGGATGGAGTTGCCGCGGACCTGGCGTGGCTGAGATTTTCGTTCCTCGCGGCCGGAGCCCTTGT
>NZ_LLZH01000134.1:0-120830 GCF_001509495.1 Actinoplanes awajinensis subsp. mycoplanecinus
CGAAGCCGCCAGGTAGGCAAGGTTTGGGCGGGGAGGGCCATTCGAAAATATCAAGCCTGACGGTTTTCGAATGGCCCTCCCCGCCCAAACCGTCCCCCCCTCGCGCCAACCCCACAGACCACAAAAAAGCCCAACCAAGCAGCCCGATCCCCGACCACTCCAGGAGAGCGGGACCGGCTGGATGCCGGACCGGGAGGGCGTTGGGGCGTCGACCCCGGCAGCTGGGCGGTATGCTTCGGGTGGGCCGTGACTGGCGCGTTCGGATGGTTGACCATCGGGGAGCGGCCTCGTCGAGATGACGACTTGCCGTGCGCCTGGGCCTTCTCACTTTGTGATAGGGAGGTCCTGTGTCTGAACTCAGTGCTGAATCTGTGGCTTTCCGTTCTGCCCTCGAGGTGGTTCGGTCCGTTGAGCCGCGTATCGCGGATGCGATCGCGAAGGAACTCGGTGACCAGCGCGAGTCGCTGAAGCTGATCGCCAGTGAGAACTACGCGTCGCCGGCGGTTTTGCTGGCGATGGGGAACTGGCTGTCGGACAAGTATGCCGAAGGGACCATCGGGCGGCGGTTCTACGCCGGGTGCCAGAACGTGGACACCGTGGAGTCGGTTGCGGTGGAGCACGCGAAGGCGCTGTTCGACGCGCCGTATGCGTATGTGCAGCCGCACTCCGGGATCGACGCGAACCTGGTGGCGTACTGGGCGATCCTGGCCGATCGGGTGGAGGTGCCGTATCTCAAGAAGTTCGAGAAGCGGCAGATCAACGACCTGACCGACGCCGAGTGGGCCGAGCTGCGGCAGGCGTTCGGCAACCAGCGGCTGCTGGGCATGTCCCTGGACGCCGGCGGTCACCTGACCCACGGGTTCCGGCCGAACATCTCCGGGAAGATGTTCGACCAGCGCAGCTACGGCGTGGACCCGGAGACCGGGCAGATCGACTACAAGGCGCTGCTGGAGTCGGCCAAGGAGTTCAAGCCGGCCGTCATCGTCGGTGGTTACTCGGCGTACCCCCGCAAGGTGAACTTCGCGACGATGCGGGAGATCGCCGACGAGGTCGGTGCGACCTTCATGGTCGACATGGCGCACTTCGCCGGTCTGGTCGCGGGTGGTGTGTTCACCGGGGACTACAACCCCATCCCGCACGCGCACATCGTCACCACCACCACGCACAAGAGCCTGCGTGGCCCGCGCGGTGGCGCGGTGTTCTGCCAGCCGGAGCTGTCGTCTCAGGTCGACCGTGGTTGCCCGATGGTGCTCGGTGGCCCGCTGCCGCACGTGATGGCGGCGAAGGCGATCGCGTTCGCGGAGGCCCGCCGGCCGGAGTTCGCCACGTACGCGCAGCAGATCGTCACCAACAGCCAGGCCCTTGCCGAGGGTCTGGCGAAGCGCGGCGTGCAGTTGGTCTCCGGTGGCACCGACAACCACCTGGTGCTGCTCGACGTGCACCCGTTCGGGCTGACCGGCCGGCAGGCTGAGCAGGCCCTGCTGGACAGCGGCATCGTCACGAACCGCAACGCGATCCCGTCCGACCCGAACGGCGCCTGGTACACCTCCGGGATCCGGATCGGCACCCCGGCGCTGACCAGCCGTGGTCTCGGTGTCGCCGAGATGGACCAGATCGCCGAGCTGATCCACACCGTGCTCGTCGGCACCACCCCGGACGCCACGTCGAAGGCCAAGTTCACTCTGGACCCGGCCTTGTCCGAGCGGGTGTCGAAGCAGGCCTCCGAGCTGCTCGCCCCGTTCCCGCTCTACCCGACCGTCAGCCTGGGCTGACCGGAAACGCACACCGAACCCGCTCGGACCGTTCAGTCGGTCCGGGCGGGTTCGTGCTTTCCGCCAGAAACCGCGGCAGCCCGGCGCAGACGGCGACAGCGAGGGCGACGGCGAGGGCGACCGCGACGGCGACGGCGACGGCGAGGGCGAGGGCGACCGCGACGGCGAGGGCGAGGGCGACGGCGAAAGCGAGGGCGACCGCGACGGCGACGGCGAGGGCGAGGGCGACGGCGAAAGCGAGGGCGACCGCGACGGCGACGGCGAGGGTGGCCGGGCGGGGTGGTTGCGACGGTGAGGCCGGGCACCGAGACGGTGGGCCGATCAACATGACCATGATGGAACTCACGGCCCGTCGACGGGTGCGCGGGTGACCGCCTGGGGTGAAGCTCCACATTCGTACGATATGGGTGTTGTGGCGAGAGTTAGCGGAACCGGTTCCGGAAGAGCTGTTATCACGGTCGTCTATCTTCGTCGCGGGCCGCAGGCCCGACGATCTGACCTGCGGAAACGTTGCGGCGGGCCCGGTGCGGGGTCCGATTTCGGGGTACGGCGGTACCGGTTCCGGAACCTCGCAACATCCTGGACATCGATCGGTAACGACTTTTAGCGTCATGGCCGTCGGGTGAGCGCTCTCCCAACAACCCACCTAGTCCCCTCCCCGTCCAACTAGGAGAACCCCATGAGACGCTCCCGCTGGCGGAGTGGCGTCATCGGCGGCACGGTCGCCGTCGTCGTCGCTGGATATGCCGCGATCACCACTACCGGCGCTGTCGCCGCCGAGACACTGTTGTCGCAGGGCAAGCCCGCGACCGCTTCCTCCACCGAGGCGGCCGGCGCCTACCTGGCGAGTGAGGCTGTCGACGGCAACGCCGGCACCCGCTGGGCCTCCGCCTTCACCGACCCGCAGTGGCTGCAGGTCGACCTGGGCAGCTCGAACGCCATCACCCGGGTCGAGCTGAACTGGGAGACCGCCGCGGCGAAGGCGTTCCAGATCCAGGTCTCGGACAACGCCTCCAGCTGGACGTCGATCTACTCGACCACCACGGCGACCGGCGGCAACCAGAGCCTGACCGTCAACGGGACCGGCCGGTACGTCCGGATGTACGGCACCCAGCGGACCACCGGCTACGGCTACTCGCTGTGGGAGTTCAAGGTCTACGGCGGGGGCACCACCAACCCCACCTCGCCGACACCGACCCCGACCACGTCCGGCCCGACCGTTCCCGGCGGTGGCAGCCTCGGCGCCCAGGTGACCGTCTTCGATCCGAGCATGGCGAGCGCGACGATCCAGGCGCAGGCCGACGCGATCTTCAGCCAGCAGGAGACGAACCAGTTCGGCACCCAGCGCAACCTGCTGGCGTTCAAGCCGGGCACCTACAACGGCCTGAACATCCAGGTCGGCTTCAACACCTCAGTGATCGGTCTCGGCCAGAACCCGCAAGACGTGCGGATCAACGGGGACATCACCGTCGACGCCGGCTGGTTCCAGGGCAACGCGACCCAGAACTTCTGGCGCTCGGTGGAGAACATCTCGCTCTACCCGGTCAGCGGCGCCAACCGGTGGGCCGTCTCGCAGGCCGCGCCGTTCCGCCGGATGGACATCCACGGTGACCTGAACCTGGCGCCGAACGGATACGGCTGGGCGTCCGGCGGCTACATCGCCGACTCGCGGATCAGCGGCTCCGAGGGGCAGTACTCGCAGCAGCAGTGGTTCACCCGGAACAGCCAGATCGGCTCGAACACCAACGCGGTGTGGAACCAGGCGTTCGTCGGTGTGACGGGTGCCCCGTCGGGTGCGTTCCCCAACCCGCCGTACACCACGATCGCGCAGACCCCGGTGATCCGGGAGAAGCCGTACCTCTACCTCGCCGGTGGCGACTACGCGGTCTTCGTGCCGAGCCTGCAGACCAACTCGTCCGGTGTGAGCTGGGCGAACGGCAACACGCCGGGCACCAGCATCCCGCTGAGCCAGTTCTACGTGGCGAAGCCGGGCGACAGCGCCGCGACGATCAACCAGGCGCTCGCGCAGGGCCTGAACCTGATCTTCCAGCCGGGCGTCTACCACGTGAACCAGACGATCAACGTGACCCGGGCGAACACCGTGGTGATGGGCCTCGGCTACGCGACCATCATCCCGGACAACGGCGTCACCCCGATCCAGGTGGCTGACGTGGACGGTGTGAAGATCGCCGGCCTGCTCTTCGACGCGGGCACCACCAACTCGGCGAACCTGCTGGTCATCGGCCCGAACGGCTCGTCGGCCAACCATGCCGCGAACCCGACCACGGTCCAGGACGTGTTCTTCCGGATCGGCGGCTCGATCGCCGGCAAGGCCACGAACAGCCTGCTGGTGAACAGCAACAACACGATCATCGACCACATCTGGGCGTGGCGGGCCGACCACGGCAACGCCGGCACGTACGGCTGGACGATCAACACGGCCGACAGTGGACTGATCGTCAACGGTCAGAACGTGACGGCGTACGGGCTGTTCGTCGAGCACTACCAGAAGTACGAAGTGATCTGGAACGGCAACGGCGGCCGCACGTACTTCCTGCAGAACGAGCAGCCGTACGACCCGCCGACGCAGGCGGCCTGGCGCAGTGGTGCCAACGGCTACGCGGCGTACAAGGTGGCCGACTCGGTGACCAACCACGAGGCGTGGGCGCTGGGCAGCTACTGCTACTTCAACGTGAACCCGAGCATCCACTCGGACCGCGGCTTCGAGGTGCCGGTGAACTCCGGGGTCAAGCTGCACAACCTGCTGACCGTGTCGCTCGGTGGCAACGGCGTGATCGACCACATCGTCAACAACACCGGCGCGGCGGCTCAGGGGACGGCGACCGTGCCGTCGTACCTGGTCGGTTTCAACTGATCGTCCTGAAGTAACGGATCGCGGCCCGCCATCGGCGGGCCGCGATCACTTTGTGCAACAGAGACGCAACCCCGTGTTGACATTGCCGAAGCCTGGGCGTCTACTCCAAGGCAACGTTGTCCCTCGATCTACGGAGGCGACATGCGCAGGCTGTTGGCGACGACAAGTTGCATATTGCTGGTGCTGGCCGGCGCGGCCTGCAACCGGGGCTCCGGTGAGCCGGTGGTCGGTCTGATCACCAAGACCGACACCAACCCGTTCTTCGTGACCATGAAACACGGCGCCGAGCGGGCCGCCGAAACGGCCGGTCTCGACCTGCAGACCTTCGCCGGCAAGGTGGACGGCGACAACGAGGCACAGGTCCAGGCGATCGAGAACCTGATCTCGTTCGGCGCCGAGGGTTTCCTGATCACGCCGAACGACTCGAAGGCGATCGTGCCCTCGCTGGACCGCGCTCACAAAGCGGGCATGCTGGTCATCGCGCTGGACACCCCGGTGGATCCACCGGATGCCGCGGACGCCACCTTCGCGACCGACAACTACCAGGCCGGCAAGCTGATCGGCGAGTGGGCCAAGGCCAAGTTCGCCAAGGACGGCAAGCAGGCGAAGATCGCCATGCTCGACCTCAACCCCAACCAGGTCTCGGTGGACGTCAAGCGGGACCAGGGCTTCCTGGAGGGGTTCGGCATCCCCAACGGGGATCCCAACCGGATCGGTGACGAGAACGACCCCCGGATCGCCGGTCACGACGTGACCGACGGGAACGAGGAGGGCGGGCGCACCGCGATGGAGAACCTGCTCCAGAAGGACCCGTCGATCAACCTGGTCTACACCATCAACGAGCCCGCGGCGGCCGGGGCGTACCAGGCGCTCAAGGCGGCCGGTAAGGACTCCGAGGTCACCATCGTCTCGATCGACGGCGGCTGCCCGGGAGTGGACAACGTCGCGAACGGCGTCATCGGGGCCACCTCGATGCAGTTCCCGATCAAGATGGCGGAGCTCGGGGTCGAGGCGATCGCGAAGTACGCCAAGGACGGCACCAAACCGCAGAACACCGCCGGCAAGGACTTCTTCGACACCGGCGTCCAGCTGATCACCGACGATCCGCAGGCCGGCGTGGAGGCCAAGGACTCCACGTGGGGCAAGCAGAACTGCTGGGGGTGAACTCCGCATGTCCACGAGCACAGGTGCTTCGACCGCCGCTGATTTCGACGTACGCCGGCACGACTCGTTCGGCCTGCGCCTGCAGCACGCGCTGCACGCGAACCCGGTCCTCGGGCCGCTGGCCGTACTGATCCTGGCGATCATCGCGTTCTCGATCGTCAACACCCGGTTCTTCGCCGCGGCGAACCTGTCGCTGGTGCTGCTGCAGGTCACCGTGATCGCCACGCTCGCGCTCGGTCAGACGATGATCATCCTGACCGCCGGGATCGACCTGTCGGCCGGTGCGATAGCGGTCTTCTCCTCGATCCTGATGGCACAGTTCTGCGTCAAGGCCGGTATGCCGGCGGTGCTCGCGCTGCTGCTCGGCTTCGCCTGCGGCACCGCGATGGGCGCGCTGAACGGGATGCTCGTCACCCGGATCAAGCTGCCGCCGTTCATCGTCACGCTCGGCACGCTGACCATCTTCTTCTCGCTGAACTCGGTGGTCAGCAACAGCGAGACGGTACGCGGCACCGACATGCCGAGCCTGATGACCTGGACCGGCGAGGCCATCGCGATCGGGAACTTCCAGCTCAGCTACGGCTCGATCATCATGCTGCTGCTGTTCGGCTTCTTCTTCTACGCGCTCAGCCGGACCGCCTGGGGCAAGCACGTGTACGCCACCGGCGACGACGTCGAGGCAGCCCGGCTGGCCGGCATCCGGACCGGCCGGGTGCTGTTCTCGGTCTACACCGTGGCCGGGCTGCTCTACGCGGTCGGCGGCTGGATCCTGATCGGACGGCTCGCCTCGGCCAGCCCGAACGTCGGCACCGAGTACAACCTGGACTCGATCACCGCGGTGGTGCTCGGCGGGACCAGCCTGTTCGGCGGGCGCGGCGGGGTGATCGGCACGCTGATCGGCGCGCTGATCGTCGGCGTCTTCCGCAACGGGCTGCAGCTGGCCGGCGTCGAGGTGGTCTGGCAGGGCTTCGCCATCGGGACGCTGGTCCTGGTCGCGGTGTCGCTGGACCAGTGGATCAGGAAGGTGAAGGGATGACCGACTGCACCGAGCGGCAGCCACCCGCACTGATCGGCGATCTCGCAGGCGAGGGCCACGCGGGCATCCCGAAGGAGGGCACAGCATGACCACCTCGACTGTGGTGCCGGTCCTGGAGGCGAAGGGCCTGACCAAACGGTACGGCCGGGTTGTCGCGATCGACGGCAGCGACCTCGAGCTGATGCCCGGGGAGATCCTCGCGGTGATCGGCGACAACGGTGCCGGCAAGTCCAGCCTGATCAAGGCGCTGTCCGGCGCGGTGATCCCGGACAGTGGCGAGATCCGGCTCGACGGCGAACCGGTGGTGTTCCGCAATCCGATGGAGGCGCGCGCCGCGGGCATCGAGACGGTCTATCAGACCCTCGCGGTCGCACCCGGCCTGGACATCGCGGACAACCTGTTCCTCGGCCGGGAGCAGCGCCGGGCCGGACCGCTGGGGTCGGTCTTCCGGATGCTGGACCGCAAGCACATGCGCTCCGAGGCGGCCCGGCACATGAGCGAGCTGGGCGTGGCCACCCTGCAGAACATCGGGCAGGCCGTCGAGTCGCTCTCCGGCGGCCAGCGGCAGGCGGTCGCGGTGGCCCGGGCCGCGGCGTTCGGCAGCAAGCTGGTGATCCTGGACGAGCCGACCGCGGCGCTCGGGGTCAAGGAGAGCAACCGGGTGCTGCAGCTGATCCGCGACGTCCGGGACCGCGGGCTGCCGGTGATCCTGATCAGTCACAACATGCCGCACGTCTTCGAGATCGCGGACCGCATCCACATCCAGCGGCTGGGCCGCCGGATCGCGGTGATCACGCCGTCGTCGCACTCGATGTCGGACGCCGTGGCGATCATGACGGGTGCCGCCCCGGCCCCGGACTCCACCGGTTATCCACAGGATGAGGGCTAGTTATCCACAGGCCTGTGGTTAACCGAACGCCGCGATCCGGTGCCGGGCGTTCCCGCCGACCATGGTGAAGTCGCCGCCCGCCGCGATGGCGCCCAGTCCGCGGCTGGCGGTGACCGCCCGGACGCCCTGGATGCCGTTGGCCTGCGGCGCCCAGTCGGCCAGGTCGCCGTCGGCGTCGATCGCGGCGAGCTTGATCCGGGACCGGTTGTCGTCGTCGCAGTCGCCGAACTTGTCGACGTTCGCGGTCAGGCAGGCACGGTCGAAGTGGCCGCCGACGTACGCCGTGCCGTTCAGCACCGCGACCGCCTGCACGTCGCCGTCGAAGAACCGGGACCAGCGCTGCCGGCCGCCGGTGGTCCAGGCCTCGGCGCGGCCGCCGAGTCCGCCCAGCCCGGCGTAGACCCCGCTGCTGTCGGCCGCCACCGCGTGCACGACCGCTGTGGGTTGCGGCCGGAAATCCCGGTCCAGGTCGCCGCTGACGGCGTCGACGGCGCTCAGCCGCCGGGTCGATCGGACCTGATTCGTACGATGAAAGCTCCCGCCCAGATAGACCCGCCGTCCGAAAGTGGCCAGCGCGTAGACCGGCGCGTCAGCGGTCGGTGTCCAGTCCTCGTCGAGCGCGCCGTCGGCCAGCCGGAACGCGGCCAGCCGAGTGCGGTCCTCGCCGTCCACCGAGGTGAAGTCGCCACCCAGGAAGAGCCGGCCGTGCGCGACGGCCAGCGCGCGCGGCATCCCGTCCACCCGGTGCGCGAACTCGCCGAGCTCCCCGGACCGGGCGTCGAACCGGGCCAGCGCGTCGCGCCCGGCCCCCGAGGCGGTGCCGAAGTCACCGGCCGCGTAGACCGAGTCACCGGTGGCGGCCAGCGCGCGCACCGTCCGGTCCGCGGTCGGCGCCCAGTTCAGCAGCTCGCCGGTGCGCGCGTCGAAGGCGGCCAGCCGGCGCCGTTCCACCTGCCGTCCGTGCGTGGTCGCCGCGGTGAACGAGCCGCCCACGTAGACCGTGCCGCCCAGGAACGCGACCGCGTAGACCGAGCCGTTGAATGAGGGCAGCGTCCGGGACGCGGCGCCGACCGTGGCGTACGCCGGTGACCAGCCCAGGAGCGTCAGCACACCGGCGACGCCGGCCGTTACCGCGAGCCGCAGCTGCTGTGAGATACGCATGTCGGGTCAAACGCCGTCAGGCGCGCCGGGGATGCGGCGAAAATCTCAGTATGCACCGTTCGGCGTCGATCAGTTCCGCGTGCGGATGCGTCAGTCAGGTCGACGGACAGGCGCCCGGGTCGGCCGGCGACTGTTCGCGACGTACGCTGCCGCCAGCCTGATCCCGGTGGTGCTGCTGGGCGCCGTGATGTGGCGCGGATATCGCGCCGACGCCGCCGAGCAGGGCCGCCAGCAGGGGCTCGCGCAGGCCGCGGTGATCGCCGAGATGGCGGTCGCCCCGAAGCTGGGTGGCGTGGACATGGCCGCCGGACTGACCACCAGCCAGCTCGAGGGGATGCGCGAGGCGACCGAGCTGGCCGTCTTCCACGGCTCGGTGCTGCGCCTGCGGGTACGCGGGTTCACCGGCCAGGTGGTCTTCTCCGACGACGGCTCGACCAGCGGCGGGCTGCCGGTGGCGGATCCGGACTTCCAGGCCGCGGCGGCCGGCGAGTCCCGGGTGAAGGTGATCGGCGGGGCCGGCCACGAGGTGATCCGGGTGGTGCAGCCGCTGGTGGCCGGTGCGACCGGGCAGTCCATCGGGGTGCTCGAGCTGTACCTGCCGTACCAGGGGATCGCCGCGCAGCTGCGGGCCCAGCTGAGAGGGTTCGCCGAGCGGGTGGCCGGCGGTCTCGCCGCGCTCTACCTGGTCCTGGCTCTGCTGGCCGGGTGGACCACCCGGTCGCTGCGGCGTTACGCGATCCGCCAGGAGTACCAGGCCTCGCACGACGTGCTGACCGGCCTGCCGAACCGGGCGGCGTTCCGCAGCCGGGCCGAGTCGGTGCTCGAGGTCGCCGGGCGCGACGGCGGGCACGGCGCCGTGGTGCTCGTCGACCTGAACCGGTTCAAGGAAGTCAACGACACGCTCGGCCACCACGCCGGTGACGAGCTGCTGCGAGTGGTCGCCACCCGGCTGCGGGCCGGGCTGGACGACAGCGACCTGCTGGCCCGGCTCGGCGGCGACGAGTTCGCGGTGATGTTGCCCGGCCGGGACCGGGAGCAGGCGGTGGCCGTGCTGGCCGGGATCCGGCAGCTGGTCGCCGAGGAGCTGGTGCTGGACGGCGTGCCGCTGAGCATGGAGGCCAGCTTCGGCATCGCGCTCTACCCGGAGCACGGCACCGAGCTGCAGGAGCTGAAGGTACGCGCGGACGCGGCCATGTACCAGGGCAAACGCGGCGCCGAGGACATCGTGGTGTTCGCCGGCGGCACGGTCGGGCACCCGCATCAGTGGCTGAAGGTGCAGGCCGAGCTGCGGCACGCGCTGGAGCGTGACGAGCTGGTGCTCTGGTACCAGCCCAAGGTCGGGCTGCCGGGCGCGGAGATCAACGGGGTCGAGGCCCTGGTCCGCTGGCAGCATCCGGAACGCGGGCTGCTGCCGCCCGGCGAGTTCCTGCCGGCCGCCGAGCACTCCGGCCTGATCGCGCCGCTCACCGAGTGGGTGCTGCGCCGCGCGCTGGACGACCAGGCCGGGTGGATCGCCACCGGCCAGGACTGGACCCTGTCGGTCAACATCTCGGCCCGGAACCTGGAGTCGACCGGGTTCGTGGGCTTCGTCGGCGCCCTGCTCGCCGCGACCGGCGCCCGGCCGGACCGGCTGATCCTGGAGGTCACCGAGACCGCGCTGGCCGGCGACGTGGAGACCGCGATGCGCGCGATCAAGGAGCTGGGCACGCTCGGCGTCGGCATCTCGGTGGACGACTTCGGCACCGGGTACACCAGCCTGTCGCACCTGCGCGGGCTGCCGATCACCGAGATCAAGATCGACCGGGCGTTCGTCGCGGACGTCGACCGTGATCCGCAGAGCCAGGCCATCGTCCGCTCGGTGATCGACCTGGCGCACGGCCTCGGCTCCCGGGTCACCGCCGAGGGCGTCGAGACGCTGGAGATCCACCGATGGCTGGTCGAGGCCGGCTGCGACGAGGGGCAGGGCTGGCTCTACGGCCGCCCGGTCCCGTGGCCGCAGGTCGCCGCGAAGGTGATCGTCGAACCGAGCAGCGCACCGCTCACCGAGAGGGCAGTCCGATGAACCCGTTCCGCCGTGTCCTGGCCGCCGCCGGTGTGCTGACCGTGCTCGCCGCCGGAGGGTGCGGCCTGGTCTCCGCCACCGCCGAGCCGGTCGCCACCGAGGGCGCGGGCCTGGACCTGACCGGCGCGGTGACCGTCGACGAGAGCCTGCGTGCGCTGCTCCCGCAGAGCGCGCGGGACCGGGGTTTCATCCGGCTGGTGACCGATTCCAGCTATGCGCCGATGGAGTATTTCGCCGCCGACGGCCGCACCATCATCGGCTTCGAGCCGGACCTGGCCGCCGCGCTCGGCGCGGTGCTCGGCATCCGGCTCGAGATGCGGTTCGGCGACTTCGCGTCCGCGCTGGACGAGGTGAGCAAGGGGACCTACGACGGGGTGCTGTCGTCGATGACCGACACCGCCGACCGGGAGAAGAAGGTGGACTTCGTCAACTACTTCGCCACCGGGTCGTCGATCCTGGTGCAGCGCGGAAACCCGAAGCGGATCACCGGCATGGCCGGCCTGTGCGGGTACTCGGTCGCGGCCGAGCTCGGCACCGTCCAGGAGGAGATGCTGCGGGCCGGTCAGGCGAAGTGCGGTGCCCGGCCGATGACCCTGGTGGTCGGCCGGACCGGCGCGGACGCGGTGCTGCAGCTGCGGACCGGGCGGGCGACGGCCCTGCTGCTCGACTTCCCGCCGGCCACGGCCCTGGTCACCGACCCGCTGACCAACGCGTACTACGAGCTCGCCTCGTCGGAGCAGTACCGGCCGGGGATCTACGGGATCGGGGTGGCGAAGGACAACACCGCGCTGCGGGACGCTTTGCGCGCCGCTCTCGACCGATTGATCAAAACCGGGACGTACGGCGAACTGCTGCAGCGCTGGAGCCTGACCTCGGGCGCGGTGGCCGAGGCGACGGTGAACGCCGGAGATTGACGGGTATTGCGGCTACACGCGCGTGTAGTAGCCTACACATGTGAGTAGCGACAACGACCTGACCGCCCGCGCCCGGATCCGTGACGCCGCGATCGCGCTCTTCGCCGAGCGCGGCCTCGGCGGCGCCACCATCCGGGACATCGCCCAGGCCGCCGACGTCTCCTCCGGCCTGCTGCGGCACCACTTCGGTTCGAAGGAGGGGCTGCGCGACGCCTGCGACGAGTGGGCGCTCGGCCGGGTCGCCGCGCTGCAGCTCCGGTTCGCCGAGACCCAGATGCTCGGCGCGCTCCCGCCCGACATGATGAGCCTCCAGCGGTACCTGGTGCGATCGCTGATGGACGGCTCGCCGACCGGGACGGCGATGTTCGCGCAGTCCGTCGAGCGCGGCCAGTTGTGGCTGGAGAAGGCCGGGATCGAGAGCGAGGATCCGCAGGCGTTCGTCGCGGTCCTCGCCGCCATGAAGATGGGCATGTTCCTGATGCAGGAGCAGCTGACCACCGTCCTCGGCGAGGACGTCAGCGTGATGCCCGGCTGGCAGCGCATGGTCCGCGCCTCGGTGGAGATCTTCACGCAGCCGCTGCTCACCCCGGAACAGGCCGACCAGGCCAGGAAGGCGCTGGATCGGCTCGCCACCCACGAAGGGGAGCACTCATGACCGAGGCGATCGATGCTGAGGGTCTGATCAAGCGGTTCGGGAAGGTCACCGCCCTGGACGGGCTCGACCTGCAGGTCCGGACCGGTGAGGTGCACGGGTTCCTCGGCCCGAACGGGGCCGGCAAGACCACCACGATCCGCGTCCTGCTCGGGCTGATGCGCAACGACGGCGGCCGGGTGCGCCTGCTCGGCGGCGACCCCTGGGCCGACGCGACGCGACTGCACCGGCGGCTGGCCTACGTGCCGGGTGACGTCACCTTCTGGCCGAACCTGACCGGCGGCGAGGTGATCGACCTGCTCGGGCGGCTGCGCGGCGGGCTCGACCCGCGGCGGCGCGACGACCTGATCGAGCGGTTCGAGCTGGACCCGCGGAAGAAGGGCCGGACGTATTCCAAGGGCAACCGGCAGAAGGTGGCGCTGGTCGCCGCGCTCGCCTCGGACGTCGAGCTGCTGCTGCTGGACGAGCCGACCTCCGGGCTGGACCCGCTGATGGAGGAGGTCTTCCGCGAGGTGATCCTGCAGGAGAAGCGCCGCGGCGACCGGACCGTGCTGCTCTCCAGCCACATCCTGGCCGAGGTCGAGGCGCTCTGCGACCGGCTGACCATCATCCGCGACGGGCGCTCGGTGGAGACCGGCACGCTCAGCGACCTGCGGCACCTGACCCGGACCACGATCCGCGCCGAGCTGACCGGCCCGGTCAACGGCCTGGCGAGCATCGCCGGAGTCCACGACCTGACCAGCACGGACGGCCGGGTGGCGTTCGACGTCGACCACGAGGCGCTGGAGCCGGCGCTGAAGACCCTGGTCGCGGCCGGGGTGCGCAGCCTGGTCAGCCAGCCGCCGTCGCTGGAGGAGCTGTTCCTGCGGCACTACACCCGGGACGAGGTGTCCCGATGACCGGCACCGGCCAGCTGCTCCGGCTGATCCTGCGCCGGGACCGGGTGATCCTGCCGATCTGGGTGCTGCTGCTGGGCCTGCTGCCGCAGCTCTACCTCTCCGCCTTCCAGGGTTTCTTCGCCAGCGACGCGGAGCGCATCCAGTACGCCCACGTCAGCGCGGCCAACGCGGGGTTCGCCGGGCTCTACGGCCCGCTCTCCGGCGACAGCCTCGTCGAGCTGGTGGTCTGGCGGGCCGGGTTCCTGCCGGTGATGATCGGCCTGGCCGCGCTGCTCACCGTGATCCGGCACACCCGGGCCGAGGAGGAGGCCGGCCGCAGCGACCTGATCCGGGCCACCGTGGTCGGGCGCTGGGCGCAGCTGGCCGCGGCCCTGCTCGCCACGCTGGTGGCCGGTCTGGTGATCGGCCTGCTGGTGACCGGCACGATGATCGGCTCGGGGCAGCCGGCCGCCGGCTCGGTCGCGTTCGGCGCGCTGTTCACCCTGAGCGCCTGGGTCTTCGCCGGGGTGGCCGCGATCGCCGCCCAGCTGACCAGCAGTGCCCGGGGCGCCCGGATGATCGCGGTGCTGGTGCTCGGGGTGTCCTACGTGCTGCGGATGGGCGGGGACATCTCGGCGATCGGCGACGGCCGGCTGGACTGGCTCGCCTGGCTCTCGCCGCTCGGCTGGGTGCAGAAGATCGTTCCGTACGCGGAGAACGCCTGGTGGCCGGCGGTCCTGGCTCTGCTGATCACGGTGGTGACGGTGGCCGTGGCGAGTGCCCTGCTGACCCGGCGCGACCTGGGCTCCGGGCTGCTCGCGTCCCGGCTGGGCCCGGCACACGCCGGCGCCGGGCTGTCCTCGGTGCTCGGCCTGGCCTGGCGGCTGCACCGCGGGCTGCTGCTCGGCTGGACCGCCGGGTTCGCCGCGCTGGGTGTGGTCTTCGGTGGGGTGGGCACCAGCGTGGTGCAGCTCGCCGAGAACAGCAGCAGCGTGTCCGAGGCGTTCAGCAAGATCGGCGGGTCCGGGTCGGTCACCGACGCGTATTTCGCCACCACGGCCGGGACCTGCGCGCTGATCGCCGCGCTCTACGCGGTCCAGGCCGGGCTGCGGATGCGGGACGAGGAGCAGAACGGGCACGCCGAGCTGGTGCTCACCGCGTCGGTGAGCCGCTTCTCCTGGGCCGCGAGTCACCTGCTCTTCGTGCTGATCGGGCCGGCCCTGGCGATGACCGCCCAGGGTGCGCTGGCCGGTGCCACGTTCGGTGACGTCGGCCCGGTGCTGAGCGCCGCGCTGGTGCAGCTGCCCGCGATCTGGGTGCTGGGCGCGGTGACGATGCTGCTGATCGGGGTGCTGCCCCGGTTCGCGGCGATGGCCTGGGCCGCGGTGGGACTGAGCTTCCTGATCCTGATCTTCGGACCGTTGCTGGAGTTCCCCGGCTGGGCGATGGACGTGTCGCCGTTCACTCACGTGCCGCAACTGCCCGCGGCGGCCTTCACCGTCGTACCGGAAACGGTTTTGACCTTGATTGCGATCGCTCTCGCGGGAGTCGGGCTGCTGGCCTTGCGCCGCAGGGACATCCCCGCATAAAAAAACGGGCCCGGCAGCGGGGAAGCTGCCGGGCCCCTTTTCTCAGTGGGTTTTGCCGCGTTTGGGCAGGACCAGTTCTTCGTGGTCGAGCTCGCGGTTGAGGACGCGCAGGTTCTCGTCGTCCAGGCGGCCGGCGTCGCGCCAGCGCAGCAGCTCCTCGCGCTCGGCGTCGATCACCGCCTGCCGCACCATCAGCGCCGCCTCATACTGCGGCGACGGCGGCACCTCCGACGAGTCGGCCTGTTCCAGCACGTCGAGCCGGTGCCGGTAACGGTCCAGCCGGACCTGGAGCTGCTTGCGCATGGTCTCCATGGCCTCGTCCTCGACGTGGTCGTGGTGCTCGCCCTGGATGTCGTCGATGACGTTGAGCGCGGCGCGGACCGCGGCCGAGCGGGCCTCGTTGCGCAGCCGGGCCTGGTCGGTCTGGTTGGCCCGCAGCCCGAGCCACTTGACCAGCGGCGCGAACGTCAGACCCTGCCCGACCAGGGTCACCAGCACCACCGCGAACGCGCAGAACGCCAGCAGGTCCCGGTTCGGGAAGTTGCCCGGAAGGCTGTAGATCGCGGCAAGCGTGATCACGCCGCGGGTGCCGGCCCAGCTCATGGCCGCGGACTCCCGGCCGCTGAGCGACTTCTCCTTGCGTTTGCCCTCCGGGGTCGCCGAGTCGTCCTCGTCCTCGCCGCCCAGCCGGGTGTGCAACGAGCGCGGCAGCAGCTGGGTGAGCACCAGCCACAGCGGGCGCAGCAGCAGGACCACACCGAGCGTGATGCCCACCGCGGTCACGATGGTGGTCACGCTGTAGACCGCGAGGCCCTGCAGCACGGCCTTCATCTGCTGGCCGATCAGCAGGAAGACGATGCCCTCCAGCAGGAAGTCGATCAGTCGCCAGACGGCGCTGGTCTGCAGCCGACTCGCACCGGTCGCGTACCGCGGCGTGTCGTGGCCGATGATCAGACCGGCCACCACCACCGCCAGCACGCCGGAGACGTGCAGCTTCTCGCCGAGCAGGTACGCCGCGAACGGGGTGACCAGCGAGATCGCGTTGGCGGTGAGCGGGTCGGCGCGCAGCACCCGCAGCAGCCGCACGAGATACGCGACACCGACGCCGACCAGTACGCCACCGGCCGCGGCGATCACGAACTCGCCGACCGTGGCCTTGTAGGAGAAGTGCTCCGCGCCGGTGGCCACCTTGCCGGCGACCAGCAGGATGGTGAGCGCGGTCGCATCGTTGAGCAGGCCCTCACCCTGGATCAGGGTGATCAGGTTGTTCGGCAGACCGGCCTTGCGGCCGACGGCCAGCGCCGCGACCGGATCGGGGGGCGCCACCGCGGCGCCCAGCGCGATGCCGGCAGCCAGCGTCACGCCGCCGACGAAGTATGAGAATCCGAGGCCGACCACGACCGCGGTGACGATCACCAGGGCGACCGACAGGCTGATCACCGTACGCATGTTGCGCCTGATGTCCAGCAGTGACGAGTCCAGCGCCGCGTTGTAGAGCAGCGGCGGCAGGATGAAGGTCAGGATGAGTTCGGGTTCGATTTCGATGTTGACGCCGGGCAGGTAGGCGTAACCGATGCCGGCGACAGTCAGCAGGACGGCGGCGGGCAGGCCGGTCTTCCCGGTGATCCAGTGCACCACCACGATGACCGCGATGGCGCCCAGACCGAAAAGAAGGGTCTCCTCGGGGCTCATCCACCTATTCTTCGCTACTCCCGATCACGTCGTTGTGGCAGGTCGATGACATGATCGGGAGCAGTCGAAATTTTTAGCCGGGATTCGTCCCGGCGAAGTGCTTCTGGGCGTTTTTCAGTGCGGCCCGGTGTCGCCTGACCACCGGCAGCGCACCGGTCGCGACCTGCCGGGCGGCAGCCTCGTCGCCGTCGGTCAGCTCGGAGCGGATCAGCCGGACGGCCCGGTCGTGCATCGTCGCCTGGCTGGACAGGAACACCTGGTCGAAGTCGTTCTGACCCGTCGTCCGGTAGAGCGCGATGCCCTGCTGGACGGTGCTGTTCGCCTCCGGGTCCAGCGTGACGCGCAGGGATGCGGCGGTGTCCCGGACCGCGGCGTCCAGCCGGGCGCTGTCCGCGGCGAACCGGGCGCCGAGCCGGCGGATCATCGGGCTGGTGGCCTTGCGGGCGGCGATCCGGCCGAGCGCGATCTGGGCGAGATTGCCCTGGTGGGCGGTGCGCAGGAAAGCGGCGTCCGGGTCGAGCCGGCGGGCCGGTGGCGCCATCCGGTCGTCTGCCGCGGCACCGGTGGCGGGGGCGGCTAGTGCCGCGACCACGCCGAAAGCGATAACCATGCGTCGCGAGAACATCTGTCCCAACTCCCTATGTCGGAAACCGCAGATTAACCGCGCGGAATCCGACATAGGGCGCTATTTGGGTGCTAATACCTCAGTAGCGGTAGTGCTCCGGCTTGAACGGGCCCTCGACGTCGACGCCGAGGTACTCCGCCTGCTTCTTGGTCAGCGTGGTGAGCTTCACGCCGAGCGCGTCCAGGTGCAGCCGCGCGACCTTCTCGTCCAGGTGCTTGGGGAGGACGAAGACCTGCTTCTCGTACTCGCCCGGCTTGGTCCAGAGCTCGATCTGGGCCATCACCTGGTTGGTGAACGAGGCGGACATGACGAAGCTGGGGTGGCCGGTGGCGTTGCCCAGGTTCATCAACCGGCCCTCGGAGAGCACGATCACCGAGTGGCCGTCCGGGAAGCGCCACTCGTGCACCTGCGGCTTGATCTCGATCTTCTCGACGCCGGCCACCTTGTTCAGGCCGGCCATGTCGATCTCGTCGTCGAAGTGACCGACGTTGCCGACGATCGCGTTGTGCTTCATCGCCGACAGGTGCTCGACGGTGATGATGTCGGTGCCACCGGTGGTGGTGACGAAGATGTCGACCTGGCCGATGACGTCTTCGATCCGGGCGACCTGCAGGCCGTCCATCGCCGCCTGCAGCGCGCAGATCGGGTCGACCTCGGTCACCACGACGCGGGCGCCCTGGCCACGCAGCGTCTCCGCCGCGCCCTTGCCGACGTCGCCGTAACCGCAGACCAGCGCGAGCTTGCCGCCGAGCATCACGTCGGTCGCCCGGTTCAGGCCGTCGACCAGCGAGTGGCGGATGCCGTACTTGTTGTCGAACTTGCTCTTGGTGACCGCGTCGTTGACGTTGATCGCCGGGAAGAGCAGCGTGCCCTCCTTGGCCAGCTTGTAGAGCCGGGCCACACCGGTGGTGGTCTCCTCGGTCACGCCACGGATCTCCGACGCGATCTTGGTGAACCGCTGCGGGTCCGAGGCCAGGCTGGCCCGCAGGGTCTCCAGGATGATCGAGTACTCGTGGTTGTCGTCCTCGGTGGTGGCCGGGACCGCGCCCGCCGCCTCGAACTCGACGCCCTTGTGCACCAGCAGGGTGGCGTCGCCGCCGTCGTCCAGGATCATGTTCGGGCCCTGGCCGTTGCCGAAGTCGAAGAGCTGGGTGGTCGCCCACCAGTACTCCTCGAGCGACTCGCCCTTCCAGGCGAAGACCGGGACGCCGGCCGGGGCGTCGACGGTGCCGGTGCGGCCGACGACGGTCGCGGCAGCCGCCTCGTCCTGGGTGGAGAAGATGTTGCAGGAGACCCAGCGGACCTCGGCACCGAGTGCGATCAGCGTCTCGATCAGCACGGCGGTCTGCACGGTCATGTGCAGCGAGCCGGCGATCCGGGCGCCGGTCAGCGGCTTCGAGGTGCCGAACTCCTCGCGCAGCGACATCAGGCCCGGCATCTCGTGCTCGGCCAGACGCAGCTGGTGGCGGCCGGCCTCGGCCAGGTTGATGTCGGCGATCGCGAAGTCGAGACCATTGACCGATTTAAGTTTGTCGCTCATGAAAAGAGGGCTCCTCCCTCTCAGGAGGCGCCCTTACGTCACAACGCCCACGCCGAGCGTGGCGGACGTCATTGTCCGTTGCAGCGCCTCTCGGCTGGGCCTGCCTACTTTATCGCGTCCGTTCCTTGATCACATGCGCCTGAGGGTTCCGTCGGAATCGGTGACGATGTACGTCCCGTCACCCAGCGGTTTCAGGTCATATGCGTCGATCGTGACGATGCCCAGCTCGCCGAGCACCTCGCCGGTGCGGGTGTCGACCCGGAAGTGCCGCCACCAGTCGCCCTCCCGGGAGTGCTCGCCGGAGATCACCACGACCGCGGTCGCGTCGTCCAGATAACCGCCGGTCCACTCGAGGAACACCTCCCCGATGTTGACGTCCGGGCCGAGCAGATCGGCGAAACCGGCGAGCGCCACCCGGGCCTGGACGTCACCGCCAGGGAAGGCGTGGAAGGCCACGTCCTCCTGGCCGTGTTCGACCGTGAGGAACTGCGTGCCGTCCGGGGAGATCGCGACCAGGCAGCGGTCCTCCCACGGGTAGGTGTGCAGGTCTTTGCCTTCGGCCCGGAAGATCGTGGAGCCGTTCTGGCCCTCGTCGACCTCGAGCAGCATGTGGCGACCGTCCGGGGAGGCGACCTGCTGGCCGCCCTGCCCGGTGATCTCCAGCTGGTGCTCGACGCGCGGCTCGCCGGACGACGCGTCCAGGGCGACCCAGCGGTCCCGCTCGCCGCGGCCCGCCTCGGCGTCCGGCAGATACACCCAGACCAGGGCGTCGTCGCCGGACCAGGCGCAGATGCCGCCCAGGCTCTCCTGCGGCCAGCGCCACAGCTCCCGGCCGCCCGGATCGACGCAGATCACCCCGGAGTCGGTGGCCAGGGCCAGCCGGTCCAGCGAGGAGGCGACCGCGTAGCCCTCGGCATCGTGCCCGCCGAAGGTGTGGACGAGCTGCAGATCGGCGTCGAAAACCTCGATGCCGTTCGTGGTGGAGCGGGAGATCACGCGCACCCGGGGAGCGTAACGGGAGTTCAACTAGTCACGTGAACGGATGAGAAAACATCAAGGACCTTCCATGAGACATCAAAAACCCATCATTCTGTACGGCGTGAAGCACCCGTACCGGATCCGGGAGATCGCCACGCGCGCCGGCTTGAGCCCGGCGACCGTGGACCGTGTGTTGCACCAGCGCGGTGGGGTGCGGGACAGCACCGTCCGCCAGGTGCACGAGGCGATCGCCGAGCTGGACCGGTCGCCGCCGGCCGGTCGTACGTTCGCGATCGACCTGGTGTTGCCGGCCTCCCGGCAGCTCGGCACCGACGCGCGTGCCGCCCTCGACGCCGAGCTGCCGTGCCTGGCACCGATCGCGGTCCGCCCCCGGTTCCACTTCATCGCCGACCCGGTCCCGATCCTGGACCGGCTGGCCCGGTCGGATTCGCACGGCGTGGTGGTGCTGGCCCCGCCGACGCCGGAGGTGGCCGACGCGGTGAGCCGGCTGGAGATGCCGGTGGTGACGCTGAACGTGGACCTGCCGGTCGGCAAGCGGATCGCGCACGTCGGGGTGGACGACTTCGAGGCCGGGGCGACAGCGGCGTACCTGGTCGAGCAGTGGCTGCACGACCGGGCCGGCGACGTCCTGGTGATCGACGGGCCGGATGCCGAGCGCCGGACGGCGGGGTTCCGTTCGGTGCTGGCTCCCGCTCGGCGTCTGCGGGTGGTGGCCGGTCCGGATCAGGTGCGGGCCACGCTGGCGGGCACACACACCATCCGCGCGGTCTACGCGCCACGGACCGGCGGGAGCGCCGAGGTGGTCACGGCGTTCGAGGCCGAGGACCGCCGCTACGACGTGTTCGTGGCGCACGGGCTGGACGAGGAGAACCTCACCCTGCTGCGTACCCAGCGGCTCTCCGCGGTGCTGCACCAGGATCTGCGCACCGACCTGCGGCACGCCTGCCGGGCGATCCTGCGGGCGCAGGGGGCGCTGCCCGGGCCGATCCGTTCGCACCCGGCGCCGGTCCAGGTGATCACTCCGTTCAACGCGCCGAATTTTTAGCGCTTCTTTTTCGCTCGAGGTGTCCTGAGCGGGTCCGGCCGTTCGTCACCTGGGTGAAGACCGTCGAAGGAGACTGAGATGAAGTACATGATGTTCGTCTGCACCGACACCGAGCCGGAGACCGAGTTCGAGGCCCCGGACATCGAGAAGTGGGTGGCCGAGAACGACGCCAACGGCCGGCGGGTGCTGGGCAACCAGCTCGCCCAGCCGTCGGCGGCCACCACGGTCCGGGTCCGCGGCGGCGAGCTGCTGCTCACCGACGGGCCGTTCGCCGAGACCAAGGAAGTGATCGTGGGCTTCGACATCCTCGAGTGCGCCGACCTGGACGAGGCGATCGAGGTGGCCCGCGCCCACCCGATGTCCTGGGCCGGCCGGGTGGAGCTGCGGCCCTACTTCGGCGACTGAGATCCGCACCAGGATTGCTCCAGCTCACTGGTCAGTCATCCCCTTGTCGGTGCCGAAGTAACGGTTACCGACGAGGAGAGGAACACCATGACCGGTAACCGTGGGCTGGGGCAGTGGTGCCGGGACCGCAGGGTCTCCACCAAGGTGCTCGCGGTCGCCGGAGTCGCGATCGCCGGGACGGTGGTGACCGGCGCGCTGAGCGTGACCGGCATCAGCGACATGGCGAGCACCCGGAACGCCGAGATCGGCATGATGGCGCCGTACATCTCGAACCTGAACGACGCGGCGCTCTCGCTCAAGGCCGCCGCCAACGACGAGCGCGGCTACCTGCTCGAGGGCGACAAGAAGTTCGCCACCGAGGCGCTCGGCCGGCAGGAGAAGGTCACCGCGTCGTTCGACGCGGCCCGCAAGCTGGTCACCGGCGACCCGGCCGCCAGGGTCGACGAGATCGAGGCGGCCAGCAACACCTGGTTCGTGGCGATCAAGTCGGAGTTCGACCTCTTCCAGGCCAAGCCCGAGGCTGCGACCACGCTGGCGCTGGAGACCAACCGGGACCTGCGCAAGGTCTACGAGGGCCTGCTCTCCGCGGAGATCACCTCGGCCAACCAGGCGATGGTCGCGGGCCAGGACTTCGACCACGCGGTGGACCGCACCCGCAACCTGGTGATCATCGCGCTGATCTCCGCGCTGCTGCTCGGTGTGAGCTGCGCCCTCTACGTCGCCCGGCTGATCATCGTGCCGCTGCGCAAGGTCAGCGGGGTGCTGGACCAGGTCGCCGCGGGTGACCTCTCCGGCGACCCGGACGTGCACCAGCGCGACGAGCTCGGCCACATGGCCGACTCGCTGCGTGCCGCGACCACCTCGCTGCGGCAGACCGTCACCGACCTGACCGCGCACTCCGACTCGCTGGCCCACGAGGCCGGCTCGCTCGCCGCGACCAGCAAGCAGAGCGCCGGCAGCGCCGAGGAAGGCGCCCAGCAGGCCGCCACGGTGGCCGAGTCGGCCGCCACCATGTCGTTCAACATCCAGACCGTGGCGGCCGGCTCCGAGGAGATGGGCGCGTCGATCCGGGAGATCAGCGAGAGCGCCACCCAGGCCGTGCACGTCGCGAACCGGGCGGTCGAGGTCACCGCGAACACCAGCGCCGTGATGGCCAAGCTCGGCGAGTCCTCGGCCGAGATCGGTGACGTGATCAAGACGATCACCGCGATCGCCGAGCAGACCAACCTGCTCGCGCTGAACGCCACCATCGAGTCGGCTCGGGCCGGCGAGATGGGCAAGGGTTTCGCGGTGGTGGCCAGCGAGGTCAAGGAGTTGTCCCAGGAGACCGCGCGGGCCACCGAGGACATCGGCCAGCGGGTCGCCGCGATCCAGGCCGACACCGCCGGAGCGGTCGCCGCGATCGAGGAGATCAGCGAGATCATCAACCGGATCAACGAGTTCCAGACCACCATCGCCTCGGCGGTGGAGGAGCAGACCGTCACCACCAACGAGATGAGCCGCAACGTCACCGAGGCGGCCGAGGCCGGCGCCCGGGTCGCCGACACGATCACCGGTGTCGCGGCGTCGGTGCAGCTCACCACGGTCGGCGTGACCGAGGCCGACCGGGCCGCCACCCAGCTGGCCGGGATGTCGACCGACCTGCGCCGGATCGTGGAGCGCTTCACGCTCTGATTTTGCAAGGCGGCGGCATCACCGTGGTGGTGCCGCCGCAAGAAATGCGATCACCGATGAAACATTCAAGCAATTCATCGGAAAACTGGGACTGACCCTTGTGGAGCAGATCACAGAAATCTATGGTCGGCGACATGTTCGCTCCGCCCCGCTGGGCCGCTCTCCTGGCCACACCGCTGGTCACCCTCGGCGTGGCGATCGGCCCGGCCGACGCCGCCGCTGCACATCAACTGTCCATCACCCCCGCGGTCACCCGTGCCGCTCTTGATCCGGCTCTGGTCGCCGGACGCGGCGCACGAGTCGCGTTCGCCGAGCAGGAGGCCGAGCACGCCGTCACCACCGGCGTCGTGCTCAGCCCCGACCGGACCGCATACACCCTGGCCTCCGAGGCCTCCGGTCGTTCCGCCGTCACCCTGGACCCGGGGGAGTACGTCGAGTTCACCCTGCCCAAGGCCGCCAACGCGATCACCGTGCGGTACAGCCTCCCGGATGCGCCGGCCGGTGGCGGGATCACCGCGCCGCTGTCGGTGGGCACACCGGGCGGGACGCGCACCATGACGCTGACCTCGCAGTTCTCCTGGCTCTACAACCAGTACCCGTTCAGCAACGACCCGCAGGCCGGACTGCTGCACCCGGACTGGTGGATCACCGAGTGCGCCTGCGTGCCGGCCGCCACCGAGCCGGCGCCGGTGATCAGCAAGCCGTTCCGGCCGGCGCACTTCTACGACGAGCAGCGGCTGCTGCTGGGCCGCACCTACCGGGCCGGCGACAAGATCCGGCTCACCGCCCGCCAGGCGCCCACCACCATCGACCTGCTCGACTCCGAGCTGGTCGGCGCGCCGAAGGTCGACCTGGGCGGGGTGAACGTGCTGCTCTTCGGCGCCGACCCGACCGGCCGGCGGGACGCGGCACCGGCCATCGAGAAGGCCATCGCGTTCGCCAAGAAGATCCACCGCGCGGTCTACCTGCCGCCGGGCGTCTTCCAGGTGAACCGGCACCTCGTCGTGGACGACGTGACGATCACCGGGGCCGGCAACTGGTACACCAAGGTCAAGGGCCACGAGGTGGCACTCGACCCGCCGGCCGCCGACGGCTCGGTGCACACCGGCGTCGGTTTCTACGGCAAGGACGCCGCGCAGGGTGGCAGCCGGAACGTGCACCTCGCCGACTTCGCGATCGAGGGCGACGTGCGCGAGCGCATCGACACCGACCAGGTGAACGCGATCGGCGGCGCGATGAGCGACTCGTCGATCTCCGGGCTGCACCTCCGGCACACCAAGGTCGGCCTGTGGTTCGACGGTCCGATGTCGAACGTCAAGGTGCTCGGCAACATCATCGTCGACCAGATCGCCGACGGGCTGAACTTCCACACCGGGGTCACCGGGTCGCTGGCCCGGGACAACTTCGTCCGCAACACCGGTGACGACGCGCTGGCGATGTGGGCGGAGAAGACCACCAACAGCGGCAACACCTTCGACCGCAACACGGTGCAGACGCCCACCCTGGCCAACGGGATCGCGATCTACGGCGGCACCGACACCACGGTCTCGGGGAACCTGGTCGCCGACCCGATCCGGGAGGGCAGCGGCATCCACGCCGGCTCGCGCTTCGGGGCCGAGCCGTTCGCCGGGTACCTGCGGATCGCCGACAACACCACGGTCCGGGCCGGGACGTTCGACCTGAACTGGAAGATCGGCCTCGGCGCGATCTGGTTCTTCGCGCTCGACAAGAGCATCAACGCGGACATCCAGGTGACCGGCGACCACTTCCTGGACAGCACCTACAACGCGATCATGCTGGTCTCCGACTGGGCGGTGAAGGACCAGTACTCGATCACCGGGGCGCACTTCAAGGACATCCGGGTGGACGGCACCGGCACCAGCGTGGTCAGCGCCCGGGCCGCCGGTGGCGCCACGTTCGAGAACGTCGACGCCCGCAACGTCGGCGCGGTCGGTGTGAACAACTGCGGCTCGTTCCACTTCACGCCGAGCGGATCCGAGTTCACCCTCAGTGACCTGGGTGGCAACGATGGGGGATGGCTGTCGCCGTTCGCCCCCAACGTGATCACCTGCGACGACCGTCCGCCGGTGGTCGCGCCGCCCGCACCTTCTGCCTGGTGACCGTTTCTTTCGACTAGGCCGTTTCTTTTTTGGAACAGGCTGCGGCCGTACCCGACGATTCGGGTACGGCCGTCGTCCTTGGTAGCCTGGTTGGCGGATTTGCCGCGGCTTGAGAGTTGGGAACTACGTTGAGTCAAACTCTGCTGGTCACGGGTGGTGCCGGGTTCGTCGGAACCGCTCTGATCAGGTCCTTGCTGACCGAGTTCCCGGACGCCACCGTCGTCTCGCTGGACAATTACTTCACCGGCACGCCCGAGAACCACATCGACGATTCCCGGATCTCGTACCTGGAGGGGTCGACCGTCGACCTCGCCAAGATCTGGGCGGCGCACGGGCTGCCGGCTCCCGAGCTGGTGTTCCACCTGGGTGAGTACTCACGCATCGTGCAGTCCTTCGAGGACCACGACCTGACCTGGGACTTCAACGTCCTGGGCACCAAAGAGGTAATCAAGTTCACCGCCACCGCCGGCGCCAAGCTGATCTATGCCGGCTCCAGCTCGAAGTTCGGCAACGACGGCGACGACGAGAACCTCAACCCGTACGCCTGGACCAAGGCGAAGAACATCGAGTACATCAAGAACTACTCGAACTGGTTCGGCCTGGACTACGCGATCACGTACTTCTACAACGTCTACGGACCGGGACAGATCGCCAACGGCAAGTACGCCACCGTGATCGGCATCTTCGAGCGGCTGTACCTCGCCGGCCTGCCGCTGACCGTGGTGTCGCCGGGGACGCAGACCCGCGACTTCACCCACATCGACGACATCGTCCGCGGCCTGCTCCTGGTGGCCCGCGGTGGCACCGGCGACGGTTACCTGCTCGGCACCGGCCGGGAGTGGCCGCTGGCCGAGGTCGCCACGATGTTCGGCACCGAGATCCAGCTGATCCCGGCTCTGCCCGGCGAGCGGGTGCGCGGCAAGGCCGACCTCACCAAGGCGGCCGGCCTGGGCTGGCAGCCGGAGAACCAGCTCGACAAGTACATCGCCGGCTTCGTGGCTGCCAACCCTCGGTGAAATCCCGAGTGTGTGAAGTTTGGGTGCGCTCCGCGCCCAAACTTCACACACTCGGGTTGCCCGGGGCGTCGCCCTCGCCGATCTGCCAGCCGTAGAAGCACTGCGCGATCGTCTGGGTGATCGCGTTCAGCACCCTGGCGTTGACCAGTACCGCCGAGATGCTCAGATGCAGCGTCTCTCCATAATGACGTGGCGTAGCTAACGCATCACCCACCGTTCCGATTACCATGCACAGGCATGGATGCGATCGGTGTGGCGGTGATCGGTCTCGGCTGGATGGGGCGGGTGCACACCCAGGCGTACCTCCGGGTGCGGCAGCACTACCCGGCGTTACCCGTACCGGAGCTGATCGCCGTGGCCGACGACGTGCCGGACCGGGCCGCCCAGGCCGCGGCCCGCTACGGTTTCGCGACCTCGGCCACCGACTGGCATGCGCTGCTCGACGACCCGCGGATCGTGGCGGTGAGCATCACCGCGCCGAACTTCCTGCACCGGGAGATCGGCGCCGCGTTCGCCGGGTCCGGCCGGCACCTCTGGATCGAGAAACCGGTCGGGCTGAGCGCCGACGACGCCCGGGCGATCGTCGGCCCCGGCCAGGTCAGCGTCGGCTTCAACTATCGGCACGCGCCGGCGGTGCAGCGGGCCCGGGCGATCCTGGCGGCCGGCGGGATCGGCGCCGTCACGCACGCCCGGTTCCGGTTCTTCAGCGACTACGCCGCCGCCCCGGACGCCGCGCTGACCTGGCGCTTCGAGCGGGCCCGCGGCGGCGACGGCGTGCTCGGCGACCTCGGCGCGCACGCCGTCGACCTGGTCCGGCACCTGCTCGGCGAGATCGACGAGGTGGTGGCCGCGGACACCGCGATCTTCATTCCGCGGCGGCCCGAGCCGGGCGGTGCGACCACCGGTCACGCGCGTGGCGCCGGACCGTTGCGCGAGGTGGAGAACGACGACTGGTTCGCGGCCCTGCTGCGCGTCGCCGGCGGCGCCCGGGTGGTGGTGGAGGCGAGCCGGGTGGCGACCGGCGAGCAGAACCATTACGGCTTCGCCGTGCACGGCACCGAAGGCATGCTGAGCTGGGACTTCCGGCGGATGGGCGAGCTGCTGGTGAACGGCGAACCGGTCTTCGCCGGCCCTGGTGACGGGGAGTACGCCGCGTTCCAGCCCGGCGCCGGGATCGCGATGAGCTACGACGACCTGAAGGTGATCGAGGCGGCGCTGTTCCTGCGCTCCATCGTCGACGGTGCGCCGCACGGTCCGACGCTGACCGACGCGATCCGGGCCGCCGAGGTGCTCGCCGAGATCGCCGGCCGGGCCGGGAAGTGACAGGGGAAAGGGGCCCGGCACCCGCCGGACCCCTTCACCAGTCGTGCGTTCAGGACGGCAACGCGCGTCCGAAGTTGGTGCCGATGCCCACCCCGAGCGTGTATCCGCTGATCATCGAGCCGGATCCGAGGCCCTTGGCGCCGCCGTAGAGGCGGGTCACCGAGCCCGAGGAGTAACCGGTGGTGTTCCCGTTGACCATGTCCCAGGGGGCGCCGATCAGGGCGTCCAGGCCGCCGGAGCCGTTCAGGTTGCCGATCGCGACCGCGTAGCCGAAGTTCTCGCCGCGCCCGATGCTGTCCGGCACCCCGGCCGTCGCCTGGTTGATGGTCTGCGAGCCGACCCCGGTCAGGCCCTTCTTCGAGCCGCGGAGCAGCACCACGGCGCCGACTTCCCAGTCGTTGCCGTACCCCTCGCTCGGGATGCCGGTCAGCACGTCGGCGCGGCCGTCACCGGTCACGTCCCCGACCGCCAGCGAGCGGCCGAACTGGTCGCTGTCCTCGTTGGCGCCGGCGACGCCCTTGCTGTTCTGGTCCAGCGCGATCGCACCCTTGGCGGACAGCCCGGTCCGGCGACCGGCCAGGCTGACCACCATGCCCGAACCGCGCGTCATCGGCGAACCGATGACGATCTCGCCGTATCCGTCGCCGGTGGTGTCGCCGATCGCCATCGCGGGGTCGCCCAGGTCCCAGAAGTGCGTGCCGCTCTGTTTGACGGCCCTGGTGACCTGCATGCCGCTGACCGTGGTGACCTTGGTGAGGGCGACCCCGCGTGCGGTGCCCCAGAACTGGGTGACCAGGCCGCTGCCCGCCAGGGACTCGTCGAGGTCCTCGTCGGTCGCCTTGTTGTGGTCCTCCTGGGACGCGCCGACCACGAGTTCCTGGTACCGGTTCTTGTCGATCTTGCCGATCGCCAGCCCGGACCCGAATCGGTCGCCGGTCTCCGGTGCGCCGGGCACGCCCTTGGTGGCCTGGCTCAGCCACTGCGCGCCGGTGCTGGCGATGCCGGCGGCGCTGCCCTTGAGCACGACGACCGCGCCGGCGTCCCGCTTGCCGGCGATCTCCTTGCCCGGGATGCTGACGGCCAGGTCGGCCCGCCCGTCCCCGGTGATGTCCCCGGCGGCCATGCCGGCCCCGAACGCGTCACCCTCCTCGGAACTGCCGGGCACGCCGGCCGAGCTCTGGGTGAAGTGCTTCACGGCGGTCGGCCGCAGACCGGTGGAGCTGCCCGGGATGACCCAGACGGCGCCTGCGAGGCGGCCCAGGCGTTGCACGTCGGGCTCGAGGCTCGCCGCGGCGGCGAGGTCGTCGTACCCGTCGCCGTTGAAGTCACCGGAAACCATCTCGCCGCCGAAGCACAGGCAGTCGAGGACACCCGGCGGGGTCCCGATGCTCAGCTGATCCCGGAACGGCGAGGAGGAGTAGACGACGGTGACGCCGGCGCTGCCGGACGTGGCGATGTCATCCCGGCCGTCGCCGTCGAAGTCGGACCGGGTCGGGCCCTTGCCGGTGACCCGGGTGGCCGGGACCGGGGTGCGGGTGTGCCGCAGCGTGATGCCGTCCCGGACGATCTCGGCCGGGCCGGCGAGCGCCGTCGTGGTCCGGTGTTCGAGGGAGGAAACGGGGGAAGCGGCCTCGGCGGGTGCGGTCGCCAGCGCGGTGCTGGTGGCGACGGCCGCGACGAGCATGCTGCGGGTGAACTTCAACGGTGCTCCTGGTCTGTCGGGAACCGCAGAATACGCAATGGCTGCTTGCGTTGTTTGCCCGATGGTCTATTAAGGACAAAACGAGCGGGGATCCGGAAGGACCCCCGCTCCGCGTCGATCGATGGCTACGCCGGGTCGAGGGCCAGGCCGTCGAAGATGAAGTTCGGGCTCAGGAACGTCGCGCCGCTGCTGCCGCTGATCGTGGAGATCGACAGGGTGTTGCTGCCGGCCTTCAGCGCGCTCGCCGGGACGGTGAACGTGTACGTGGTGTTGATCCCCCGCCAGGTCCCCCGGGTGACGTTGCGGGAGTCCAGGTTGGCCGGGGCGGGTGAGGCCGACGACGGCGACGAGTAGCTGCCGATGGTGACCGCGGGACGGCCACCGGCGAACGCCGAGGTGGTCGCGATGCGCAGCTTGACGCCGTTGGCCGGGACGGAGGCGAGGGTGAAGTTCAGCGCCATCGGCGAGTTGACCGACTTGAACTCGGCCATCGGGAACTTCGCGGCGCCGGACGCGACGCTGTAGCTGCTCGCCGTCCAGGCGCCCATCCGGCTGTCCGACGGGTGCATGGTCTCGATCTTGTCGGCGTTCAGGAAGCCGGCCGGGGTGCCGTCGAACGTGCCGAGCTGGAAGAGCGTGCCGGCCGCCGGGACGTTGCCGGTGACCGCGAGCGAGGTGGTCGCCGCGGCGGTCACCGTGATCGTCTTGGGGGTGCCGACGGCCAGTTCACCGGCGTACAGGGTGGCGGTGTAGGTGCCCGGCTTGATGTGCCCGATCACGAACTTGCCGGACTTGACCGAGCCCCAGTACTGACCGTTCGTGCCGGCCAGCCCGACCGTCGCCTTCAGGCCGTTCCACGAGCCGCTCGCGGTGCCGGTCACGCCGCCGCGCTGGGCGTTGGAGAGCAGGCCCGGGATGTACGAGCTGAGGAAGTCCATGCTGTGCACGGTCGGCGACTCGCCGTCCGTGACCGCCAGGGCGTACGGGCCGTGCAGGCCGAGCCGGAGCGCCTCGGTCTGCTGGTGCCCGCTGAACATGTAGTGGGTGATGTTGACCGCGGTGCCGGTGTCGTTCACCTCGATGTCCCGGAAGAACGGGCCACCCGAGGTCATGTCGTTGTTGCCGGCGATGATGTACGCCCCGTGACCGTTTCCGCTCGCGCCGAACGGGGTCTGCGCGATCAGCCGCTGCGAGCTGAAGAACTTCGACGCGGTCTGGCCGCTCGCGAACGCGAACACGTCCGAGCCCTCGACCGTCGACGTGGTGCCGGACGTCTTCGCGGCCACCGGTGACGTGGTCAGCAGCGAGCTCTTGAGCCGGGTGATGAACCGGGCCTCACCCGGGTTCAGCGCCTTGGTGATGTCGGTGGCCATGTAGAGCGTGTTGTCGTTCTTGCGCGCGAAGTAGTACTGGGTCACGCCGATCGACGAGTTCGTCGCGCTGACCAGGATCGACGCGCCGCTGTTGAAGCTCTGGCTGGTGACCGTGGCGGACGACCAGCCGGACTCGAACTGCCCGGCGGCCTGACCGGAAGCGGTCAGCTCGGTGCCGTCGTGCTTCAGCGATGTCACGTTCCCGTTCGTGGTGTTCACCGCGAACGTCAGGCCGGTGCCGGTGTCGAAGGTGATGCTCGACGCGGCGTTCGCCCACGGCTGGCCGCCGAGCAGGCCGGCACCGGCCAGCACCGCGACCGCGGCGATGCCGCCGGCCAGGGCCTTCCGCTTCTTCCGGGAGGCCGGGCGCCGGTGCGAGGAGGGGAACTGGGGATCGGGGGTCATGACTCGAGGTGGCCACCGCCGACGGAAAGGTTGCCCAGGGCTCCTGACTTTTTCCGAAATCGGTCAGGGCAGGACCAGTCGTGGCGCTGGGTCGCCGCTGCGCCACGCAGCGGTGAGAACCGCGAGAGAATCCGCGGCCGCCGCGGTGTGCAGGCTGCCGGGGCGAGCGCCGGGCAGGATCCGGGTCCCGGTCACCGGCACGATGCGTACGCCCGCGGCATACAACCGGGCCTCCCCGGTCACCACGGCGGTGACCGGTGGCGCGACGGCCCGGCCGGCCAGCGCCGCGAGCAACGGCTCCAGCAGGGTCAGGGCGGCGACCAGTCCCGCGTACGGATTGCCCGGCAGGCTCACCACCCAGCGGCCGCCGGGCAGCTCGGCCAGCCCCTGCGGATGCCCGGGACGGCAGGCCACCCCGCGTACGTGCCACGTCGCGTCCAGCGCCGTCAGCACCCGGTGCAGGTGATCGGCGGCGCCGGCCGAGGACGAGCCGCTCACCACGACCACCTCGGCGCCCGGCCGGCCCAGCGCGTCGGCCAGCGCCACCGGGTCGTCCGGCAGCCGGGTGCTGCGGAGCAGGTGGCCACCGGCCCGTGCGGTGACCGCGCCGACCAGGCCGGTGAAGCTGTCCCGCACCTGCCCCGGCCCCGGCCGCCCGGAAGTGATCACCTCGTCGCCGGTGACGAACAGCGTGACCGCCGGCGGCCGGTGGGTGTGCAGCTCCTCGGCACCGGCCTGCACGGCCGCGGCCGCCATCGTCGCGGTGACCGGCCGTCCCTCGTCGGCCAGCAGGTCACCGGGCCGGAGGTCCTCACCGGCACGACGGATGTGCGGGCGCCGGGGCTCGCCGCTGATGAGGTCACCGTGCCGGGCGCTGTCCTCGTACGGAAGAACCGCCTCGGTCGTCGGTGGCACCGCCGCTCCCGTGCCGATCTCGATCGCGGTGCCGCCGAGCAGCGGATCGACCGGCTCGCCGGGCCCGGCCAGCCGGCGGCCGACGACCCGCCACGGACCCGGACCGGTGATCGCGTAGCCGTCCATGGCCGCGGTGTCGAACGCCGGGACCGCGACCGCGGCGCGCAGCGGCACGGCCAGAATCCGGCCGATCGCCGCGTCCGGTGTGGTTCGCTCGGCGGGCAGCGGCCGCGCCAGGTCACCGGCGGTCGCGTGGGCCACCGCCCACGGCATGCCGGGACCGTGCTCGATCATGAAGACCAGCTCTCGTCGTGGACCGTCGAAGTTGATGATGGGTCATGATCGCGGAACCCGGGTCACCTGATCGAGCCGCAGGTGCGGTCGGTAGCGCGGTAAGTGGCCCGAGTATGCCGGTGATGAATGACATTTTGGCTGGCAAGTGCGGAAGATTAAGGTGAGCGATATGACGGTGTTCCAGATCGGCGAGGCGGCCGAGTTGCTCGGGGTCAGCCCGGACACGGTGCGCCGCTGGGTCGATGCCGGCCGGCTCGCCGCCTCCCGAGACGAGCACGGCCACCGGGTGATCGACGGGGTCGACCTGGCCGGCTTCGTCCGGGCACAGGCCGCCGAGCCGGACGGGCGCTCGGATTCCTCGTCGGCCCGCAACCGGCTGCGCGGGATCGTGACCGCCGTGGTCAAGGACACCGTGATGGCTCAGGTCGACATCCAGGCCGGACCGTTCCGGCTGGTGTCGCTGATGAGCCGGGAAGCCGTCGACGAGCTGGACCTGCGGGTCGGCTCGGTGGCGGTGGCGGTCATCAAATCGACCACCGTGGTGGTGGAGCGGTCCACTGTGGGGAGAAGCAGTTGAAGATCAGGATCGCAGCGCTCGTGCTGGCACTGGGCCTGGCCGGGTGCAGCGGGGCGTCCGATGACAAGGCGGCGGAGAACAGCACGGTCACCGTGTTCGCGGCCGCGTCGCTCACCGAGTCGTTCACCACGCTCGGCAAGCAGTTCGAGGCGGCACACGACGGGACCACGGTGAAGTTCAACTTCGCCGGCAGCTCCGCGCTGGCCACCCAGATCAACCAGGGTGCGCCGGCCGACGTGTTCGCGTCGGCCGCGTCGAAGAACATGGCGGACGTCGCCGATGCCGTCAGCCCGACCATGTTCGCGAAGAACCAGCTGGTGATCGCGACCGCGAAGGGCAACCCGAAGAAGATCGCCGGTCTGGCCGACCTGACCAAGGCCGATCTCAAGGTCGCGCTCTGCGCCGAGGCGGTGCCCTGTGGCGCGGCCGCCAAGACGGCGCTGGAGGCGTCCGGGGTCAAGCTCACCCCGGTCACCCTGGAACAGGACGTGAAGGCGGCGCTCACCAAGGTCAAGCTGGGTGAGGTGGACGCGGCGCTGGTCTACCGCACCGACGCCAAGGCCTCGGCGGCCGACATCGACGCTGTCGAGTTCCCGGAGTCGGCCAAGGCGATCAACGAGTACCCGATCGCGGTGCTGAAGAACGCCACGAACGCGACCGGCGCGCAGCAGTTCGTCGACTACGTGCTCTCCGCCGACGGGCTGAAGGTGCTCGGCGAAGCCGGATTCCAGGCGCCGTGACCAGGCAGCGGGTCCCGATCGCGCTGCTGGTGCCGGCGATCGGTGGACTGATCTTCCTGGTCCTGCCGCTCGCCGGGCTCCTCTGGCGCACCCCGTGGACAACGCTGCTGTCCCGGCTCACCGAGCCGGGCGTGGTCCAGGCGCTGCGGTTGTCGTTGCTGACCGCGAGCCTGGCCACCCTGCTCTGCCTGGTGCTGGGCGTCCCGCTGGCCTGGGTGCTGGCCCGGGTCACGTTTCCCGGCCGGCGGGTGGTCCGGGCGCTGATCACCGTGCCGCTGGTGCTGCCACCGGTGGTCGGCGGCATCGCCCTGCTGCTCGCCCTCGGCCGGCGCGGCCTGATCGGCAGCTGGCTGGACTCGACGTTCGGGATCAGCCTGCCGTTCACCACGGCCGGGGTGGTGATCGCCGAGGCGTTCGTGGCGCTGCCGTTCCTGGTCATCTCGGTGGAGGGTGCGCTGCGCGGTGCCGACACCCGCTTCGAGGAGGCCGCCGCCACCCTCGGTGCGACCCGCTGGATCACGTTCACCCACGTGACGTTGCCGCTGGTGGCGCCGGGGATCGCGGCCGGCGGGGTGCTCTGCTGGGCGCGGGCGCTCGGCGAGTTCGGCGCTACGATCACCTTCGCCGGCAACTATCCGGGGATCACTCAGACCATGCCGCTCGCGGTCTACCAGACCATGGAGAGCGGCGACCTGGACGGAGCGGTGGTGCTCAGCCTGATCCTGCTGGTGGTGTCGGTGACGATCCTGGCCGGCCTGCGCGATCGGTGGCTGACCGCTCCATGACCTTGGATGCTCACCTGGTCGTGCACCGGGGCGACTTCCGCCTGGACCTCGAGTTGACCATCGCCGCGGGCGAGACGGTCGCCCTGCTCGGGCCGAACGGAGCCGGCAAGACCACCGCCCTGCGTGCCCTGGCCGGGCTCATCCCGTTGACCAGCGGACATGTCACCCTGGAGGACCGGGACCTCACCGAGGTGCCACCCGAGCGGCGCCGGGTCGGCGTGGTGTTCCAGGACTACCTGCTGTTTCCGCACCTCAGCGCACGGGACAACGTGGCGTTCGGCCCGCGGCGGCACGGTGCGGACCGGCGCGGCGCGCACGAGATCGCGGACCGGTGGCTGGCCCGGGTGGGGCTGACCGATTTCGCCCGCCGCAAACCGCGGCACCTCTCCGGCGGGCAGGCGCAGCGGGTCGCGCTGGCCCGGGCGCTCGCCGTCGACCCGGTGCTGCTGCTGCTCGACGAGCCGCTCGCGGCACTCGACGCGCGGACCCGGCTGGAGACCCGGGCCGAGCTGCACCGGCACCTGTCCGCGCATCCCGGCGCGACCCTGCTGGTCACCCACGATCCGCTGGACGCGCTGGTGCTCGCGGACCGGCTGGTCATCGTGGAGGACGGCCGGGTGGTCCAGGAGGGCGACGCGGCCACGATCACCGCCCAGCCCCGTACCGACTACGTGGCCCAGCTGGTCGGCCTCAACCTGTACCGCGGCCGGGGCGACGGTCACGTCGTACACCTGGAAGGTGGTTTTGCTCTGACCGCGACCGACGTCGTGCACGGCGCCGCGTTCGTGGCCTTCCCCCCGGCGGCCGTCGCGTTGCACCCGGCCCGGCCGGACGGCAGCCCCCGCAACACCTGGCCCGCGGTGCTCACCGACATCCAACGGCACGGCGACAACCTGCGGGTACGCCTGGACGGCCCGATCGTGGTGGCCGCCGACATCACCCCGGCCGCGGCCGCGCACCTGGATCTCGCGCCGGGCCGGGAGTTGTGGGCGGCGGTCAAGGCCAGCGAGACGCGGGCCTACCCGGTCAGCTCGTGAACGTGAAGTACTTCCACGTACTGGTACGCGGTCGACCCGATCTTCGCGGTCTTGTAGTGCTTGGTGATCGCGGTGCTCGCCGCCACCTTCGTGCCGACGGTCGACGTCACCGAGCGCGGGGCGAACCGGGTGTCGCCGGCGAACTTCACGGTGACCACGGTGTTGCGGGTGAGCGTGAGCGGCACCGAGTACAGGTGGTAGTCGTTCACCGTGCCGCTGCCCAGCAGCCGGGCGCCCTGGTCGGCGCCGGCCGGGTCGGACCAGATCTCGACCTTGCGATTGGTCCACGTGTCGCCGAGCGTGGCGGTGAACCGGACCGGCTCCGCGTACGAAAAAACGCTCTTGTTGTTCGTCAGCGACAGTGCCGGAGTGCTGAACGGCAGGGTGACGGTCAGCTGGGCGGTGACGACCGCATACCCGTCGAGCTCCGGTGTGGACGCGAGGTAGGTGATCGTGCCGCCGGCCGGCGGGGCGTCGGTGAGGTTGATGGCGCCGCCCTCGCCGAGCGGCACCCGGATCGGGAGTGTAGCCCCGGGTTATGACCGGTCCGGTATGGCGGCCGGGAGATCAACCACAGGTTATTCATAGGCTTCGATGTTGTGCTGCCTGCTTCGCCCCATTCAGGAGGTTGCAGACATGGCATCCGAACCGGATACCGACAACGCCGCGTATGTGCGCGCGGTGCATGACAAGGGTTTGGCGTTCGACCTCGGCACCATGTCCCGCCGGCGGATGCTCGCCGCGATCGGCGGGACCGGGGCCCTCGCACTGACCGGTGGCTCGGCTCTGCTCGCCGGCAGCGCCGAAGCTCACGAGATCACCTGCGCCGAGGAGGTCGAGTCGGAGACGGCCGGACCGTTCCCCGCCGACGGGTCCAACGGCATCGACGTGCGTACCGTCTCCGGTGTGGTCCGGCGCGACATCCGCCCCTCGTTCGGCGGGTCGACCGGCGTGGCGCACGGTGTGCCGCTGGTCTTCAGCGTGATCGTCCGCGACCTCGACTGCAAGCCGCTGGCCGGCGCCGCGGTCTACGTCTGGCACTGCGACCGGGAGGGGCGCTACTCGCTCTACTCCTCCGGTGTCACCGAGGAGAACTACCTGCGCGGCATCCAGGTCACCGACTTCTTCGGCCGCGTCACGTTCACCACGGTCTTCCCGGCCTGCTACACCGGCCGCTGGCCGCACATCCACTTCGAGGTCTACTCCTCGCTGGCCGACGCGACCAGCGGCGCCGGGCCGATCCGCAAGACCTCCCAGATCGCGTTCCCCGAGGCGGTGGCGGACAAGGTCTACGCCGAGGCGACCGGCTACGAGGCGAGCGTCACCAACATGGAACGCATCACGCTCGCCTCCGACATGGTCTTCGGCGACGACCTCGCCGCCCGGGAGATGGCCGACATCGCCGGCACCCCGCGCATCGGCTACGTCGCCCGCCTCGCCATCACGGTGGACCCGACCGCGGTCGAGGTCCCCGGCGGCCCGGGCGGTCCCGGCGGTCCCGGCGGTCCGCCGCCCGGAACCCCGCCCCCGACGGCCTCGCCGACCGCTTCCCCGTCCGCCTAGCGGCCTGGAGGATGGAATACGTCCAGCTCCGGGAGGGGGAAACCCAGAGCTGGACCCCCATTTTTGTACGACCTGGGCAGAGTCCCCGCCGGTCAGCACGCGACGCAGTCCCCACTCAGGACCGCCCAGCGCCCGCCGCCCCCGTGTGTGTGAAGTTGTGGTGCGGAGCGCGCCGAAAGTCCCCACGCAGCGCCCGCCGCCCCCGTGCGTGTGAAGTTGTGGTGCGGAGCGCGCCGAAAGTCCCCACGCAGCGGTGGGGGTGTGGTCAGGCGGCGGGGACCAGGTCCTCTGGGTAGGCGGTGCCCAGCTCCTGGAAGATGGCGGCGTTCAGGGTGAAGGCCAGCTGGGACTCCTCGACCAGGGTGTCCAGGTCCGCGGCCGGGAGGTCGAGGGCGTCCAGCCGGGCGCGGTAGACCGTCTTGTAGGCCTTCGGGTCGGTGATCTGGTCGAAGCGGTAGAACGCCGTGCCCGCGTCGCCCAAGTGGTAGGTCGCGGCGACCTTGCGGCCGACCAGCTGGCCACCGGAGAGGTCGCCCAGATAGCGCACATAGTGGTGGGCCACGAAGTGGGCCGATGAGGTGTGGCAGTGCTCGCGCAGCCGGTCCGCGTAGCGGCGGGTGGCATCGAGGGGCACGACGGACGACTCCCAGTCCGGGCCGTGCAGGTGGGCCAGATCGGACTCGAGGGCGGCGACCCGGGACAGGGCCGGGTCGGCGAAGTCGGCCGCGTCCGGGTGATCGGCCATCGCGGTCGCGGCGGCTTCCAGCTCCCGGTAGATGACCAGGTACTGGGCGGTCAGGGCGGTGAAACCGGTGAGCGGGACCGCGCCGGCCATCAGGCGGGCGATGAAACTGCGGGTCTCCGCGTCGCGGTGCTCGGACATGGTGGCCTTGCGGAGGCGTGCGGCGAATCCGGTCATCTGTCGGCTCGTCCTTCCTGGCTGTGCCGGTTGCGGGAGGGAAGCACGACAACGGTGTCGTACTCGATCATGCTGCGGGGGTGGGACGGTGTCCAGCGCGACGACGCCGGACGAACCGGACGATCAGGTGGAGCAGGACCGCGCCGAGCACCGCGACCAGAGCCCAGGGCCAGGCCCAGACGCCGGTGCTGCGGGACACCGCGGGAAGCTTCTGGTCGAACGAGGCGGGTTCGACCCAGACCTGTGCCGCCAGGCGGACCGTCGGCTGCACGCCGAGGATCTTCTCGGTCACGGTGACCGAGCCGCCGGGCAGCAGCTCGGGGATCTCCATACCGCCGGTGCGGGCCAGCTCCCAGCCGAACGGGCCGGTCACCCGGACCGTGCCGGTGCCACTGAGCCGCAGGTTCCCGGTGTTGTGCACGAGGTATTCGACGGTCATCACGCCGCCGTCGGCCGGGTTCGCCGAGGTGACGTACTCCAGTCGTACCGTGTCGATCTTCAATGTCGGTATGACGGCGCCGGCGACGGTGAGATAGACGCGGGCCGCGACCCGGCGGTCGACGAGCACCTTCTGACCGTTCGCGGTGGTCTGTTCCTCGGCGATCGAGGTGACCACTCCGCCGGCGTGGTCACCCGGCGTCGCGTCGGCCGGCACCGAGATCGAGAACGGGATGTCCAAGCGGGTGTTCGCCGGCACGGTGTATCTCGTGGCGCCCAGCGCCGTCCAGGACCCGACGTCGGTCGGCTTCTGCGCGGCCGGGAGCAGCGCGAACGAGCCGTCGTCGGTGGTGTACGCGTCGGTGCCGTACACGGTGAAGACCAGTGGCCGGGTGCTCAGGTTGGTGACCCCGACGTAGTCGGTGAGCCGTTCGCCGGGTGCGGCACGCCGGATGATGAAGTCCCGGCCGTCCGGTCCTTTCGCCGTCGACGGCTGCACCGACCAGCGCACGTCGGACGAGCCGCTGGGAGCGGCCGAGGCCGGCGCCGGGATCAGCACAGCGAGCAGCGACAGGGCGGCCAGCGCGCCACGAACGACCACGGTGCTCCTTACGATGGGTGCGGGCCGGACGGGAATTGTTGCGGAATTCCCGTCCGGTTCCTTGCCCGCTGGTGAATCAGGCGAGCGTCAGAGCTCGATGAGCGTCGGGGCTCAGGCGAGCGTCAGGGTGAGCACGGCGCTGTACTCACCGGCTGCGCTGGACTCGGGGATGCCGAGGTTCAGCGCCGCGCCACAGGTGGAGCTGCCGAGGCTGCTCCCGGTGTCGGCCTTGCAGAGGGTGCGGCTCGCGCCCAGCCCGGTGCCGGGTGCGACCGGGCTGCCCGGCGCGACGGCGTTGGTGACGCCTTTCGCCGCGACCAGACCGGTGCCGGCGACCGCCGCGGTCGGCGTCCAGCCGAGGTTGGCGGCCGGGATGGTGGCCCCGCCGGTGGAGGCGAAATCGGTCACCTGACCGACCAGGTCCCAGCCGGAGTTGGTGCCGCGCAGGTCGCTGACCGTGACCGCGTTGAGGTTGCCGGTCGCGGTCTGGCCCGGGGTGGCCGCGGAGAGCGCCACCGCGGAACCGGCCGAGGTGAGCGTGAGTGCCCCGCCGGAGACCGCCGCGGTGATCTTCTGGGCGGCCGAGCTGCTGCCACCGGGCTGCTCCGGCTCCTGCGGCTCTTCCGGTTCCTGCGGCTCTTCCGGTTCCTGCGGCTCTTCCGGCTCGGTGACGGTCGCCGAGGCGGACGCGGTGATCGGGTCGAGCGCCGAACCGGCCGAGTAGAAGCCGGCGAACGCGCTGGCGCCCGAGCTGGTCAGCGTGCTGGCCAGGTTCGAGAACGAGACGGCGCCGTCGGTCACGGTCGGCGCGGTGGTCACCACGGTGGCGATCTCCGCCTGGTCCAGGTGCTGCTCGGTGCTGCCACCGTTGGCCACCAGGTCCACATCGGCCAGTAGTGCGCCGGTGCCGTCGCCGTCGACCACCAGGGTCGGGTTGGCCAGGGTGATCTCGAACATGTGCAGCGGGTAGGAGAAGACCACGGTCCCGCCGTAGGTGACCTTCGCGGTGCCCGCGGCGGCGTCGTACGTGCCGCCGGTGGCCGGGAAGTCGAACGTCCCGTCGGCGTTGCGGGTCGCGCCGTCCTTGACGGCGATCGGCGGGGTGCCGTTGCCGGTGCCGACGTAGGCCCGGAACGACGCCTTGAAGCCCCAGTCGAGGCTGCCACCGCCGACCTTGACCTCGGCGGCCATCGCCGGTGCGGCCGCGATCAGGGAGGTGGCGACGCCGAGAGCCAGCGCGCCGGCCAACAGTGCGGCCCGATGCGAGCCGTGAGATGTGCCCATGCTCGTGAGTTCCTTCCGAATAGGGCAGTGACCCGCTGTCGCGAGTTCAGTTAGGGTAGCCTCACCTAACCTCATGATCAAAAGCAAGATCGCAGGGGTACGAATGTGGTGGGGGCGACAGTGCGCATCGGCCTGAGAACGGTGGCCGCGGTGCTGACTCTGCTGGTGGTGGTGCTGTCCGGCACACCCGCGCAGGCGGCGAAGCGACTCTCGGTGTCCAAGACCAAGGGCCTGGACCGAGCCGGGCAGACGGTCACCGTCACCGGCCGTGGGTACGACGTGAAAAAAGGCATCTACGTGGCGTTCTGCCTGGACAACGGCGCCGGCGTGATCCCGTCGCCGTGCGGTGGCGGCGCCGACATGTCCGGCTCGTCGGGTTCCTCCGCGTGGATCTCGTCGAACCCGCCGTCCTATGGGGAGGGTCTGGCCACCCCGTTCGGCGCGGGCGGCTCGTTCACCGTGCCGATCCGGGTCAGCCAGATGATCGGTGACGTGGACTGCGCGGTCCGCGGCTGCGCGATCGTCACCCGGGCTGATCACACGCGGACAAGCGATCGGTCCCAGGATGTGCGGATCGCGGTTCGGTTCGCGCCCGCCAGGACCGGGACCGCAGTGACCGCGGCGCCGAGCCCGGTCAACGGGGCAGCGGTCGCGCCGGCCGGGAAGCCGACGTCCCCGCCGGTCGGGCCGCCGACCGGACGCCTGGCCACCGCCGCACCGCCCGCGGCCACGACGGTCGCCGGTGTGCCGGCCGCCGATCTCGCGTTGACCAGGACGAGCGCCGCCACGCCGCTCGGGCACTGGTGGGCGATCGGCGGCGCGTTCCTGGTCGGCCTGCTCGCCGCCTCCGTCGCGGGCCGGATCCGCCGCCGGAAAGGAAGCCGCGCGTGAATCCGCCGGAAGGAAAGCCGCGCGTGAATCCGGTCGCTAGAGGGAGCAAGCGCATGAACCGCCGAACCGTCGTCGCCGCCGTGTTCCTGTTCGGCGCGGCCGGGTGCACCGCGGTCAGCGAGGTCGGGCCGGAAGTCGCCGCGACCACCGCCGGCTGCGGCGTCGCCACCGCGAAGCTGACCAGCGCCGACATCACCCCGCTCGACCCGAAAGCCACCCCGGCGCTACCGGCCACTGTCGACTCCGCGGACGGCCGCAAGGTCACCGTGACGAGCGCCGACCGGATCCTCGCGGTCAACCTCTACGGCTCCCTCGGCGAGATCGTTTTCAGTCTCGGGCTCGGTGACCGGGTGATCGGCCGGGACACCTCGACCATGTTCCCGGCGGCGAAGAAGCTCCCGCTGGTCACCCCGCAGGGCCACGACCTCTCCGCCGAGGCGATCCTCAGACTCAACCCCACCGTGCTGCTCGCCGACGACAGCATCGGCCCGCCGACCGTTCTCGATCAGGTGCGCCAGGCCGGCATCCCGGTGGTGATCGTGGACGACGAGCAGACCCTCGCCGCGGTGCCCGAGCACATCCGCGCGGTCGCCGCCGCCCTCGGTGTCGCCGAGGCCGGCGAGCGCCTGGTCACCAGGGTGCAGGGCGAGATCGACGCCGCGCGCAAGACCGCGCCGGCCGGCGTCACCCCATTGAAGATCGCCTTTTTGTACGTACGGGGCACGGCCGGCGTGTACCTGATCGGCGGCCGGGGCGCCGGCTCGGACGCGATGATCGGGGCGATCGGGGCCCTCGACGCCGGCAGCGCGATCGGGCTGACGAAGTTCCGTCCGCTGACCAGCGAAGGACTGATCAACGCGGCGCCGGACGTGATCCTGATGATGACCGAGGGACTGAACTCGGTCGGGGGAGTGGACGGGCTCCTCAAGCTCGCCGGGGTGGCACAGACGCCGGCCGGGATCAACCGGCGGATCGTCGACATGGACGACGGGGTGCTGCTGAACTTCGGGGCGCGCACGGGGCAGGCTGTCGCCGCGCTGGCCAAGGCGGTCTACGGCCCGTGCGACTGAACATTGCGGTGCTCAGGTCGTACCGGAAAACGGTTTTGATCGTGGGTCTTGCCGCAGGCCTGATCGTGGTCGCGCTGCTCGCGGCGGGGCGCGGACAGGTCCCGATCTCGCCGGCCGAGGTCGCCGGATCGGTGCTGCACCGGCTCGGCCTGGATCTTGGCCCGAAACCCTCGGCGGTGCAGGGCGAGAACGCGTTGTGGCTGGTCAGGTTCCCGCGAGTGGTGCTGGCGGTCCTGGTCGGCGCGTCGCTCGGCTGTGCCGGGGCATTGATGCAGGGCGTTTTCGGTAACCCGCTCGCCGAGCCCGGCGTGGTCGGTGTCTCGGCCGGTGCGGCGGTCGGTGCGGCGGCCGCGATCGTCAGTGGAGTCACCCTGTTCGGCGGCTGGACCACCGCGATGGCCGCGTTCGGCGGCGGCATGATCACCACCCTGATCGTGTACGCCATGTCCCGCGCCAACGGCCGCACCGAAGTGGTGACCTTGGTGCTGACCGGCGTGGCGGTGAACGCCACCGCCGGCGCGCTGCTCGGCCTGCTGATGTTCCTGACCGACGACGACGGGGTCCGGGCGATAGCGTTCTGGCAGCTCGGCAGCCTGGCCCAGGCCACGTGGGGCGCGGTCGCGGTGGCGCTGCCGTGCGCGGCGCTCGGTCTCACGGTGGCCGCGGTCCTGGCCCGGAAAATCGACCTGCTCGCCCTCGGCGAAGGTCCGGCCCGGCACCTCGGCGTCGACACCGAACGGCTGCGGATCGTCGCGATCGTGGCGACCGCGCTGCTCACCTCGGCGGCGGTGGCGTTCACCGGGATCATCAGCTTTGTCGGCCTGGTGGTGCCGCATCTGATCCGGATGGTCGCCGGGCCCGGGCACCGGGTGTTGATCCCGGCGAGCGCGCTGGGCGGGGCGGTCGTGGTGGTGCTCGGTGATCTGATCGCCCGGACCGCTGTTGATTATCAGGAGTTGCCGCTCGGGGTGCTGACCGCGGTGGTCGGCGGACCGGTCTTCTTCTGGCTGTTGCGCCGCACTCGGGCGCGGGCCGGGGGTTGGGGGTGAGCGGGTTCGGCGTGGAATCGGAATCGGACTCGGGCCGGGGTCTCGGGGTGCGGGCGGCCGGTGTGCGGGTTCGGCTTGGTGGGCGTTTTGTCGTTGATGGCGTTGACCTGCACGCCGACCCCGGCGAGGTGATCGCTCTGGTCGGGCCGAACGGTGCGGGGAAGTCCTCGCTGCTCGCCGCGCTGGCGGGCGACGTGTCGGCCGAGGGTGCCGTCGCGGTGGCCGGGCGGGCGATCGGGACATATCGGCCGGTTGAGCTGGCCCGGCTGCGCGCGGTGCTGCCGCAGAAGGCCGCGCTGTCGTTCCCGTTCACCGTCGGTGAGGTGGTGCGGATGGGCCGTGCCCCGTGGGCCGGCCGGCCGGAACGCGCCGAGGACTCCGCCGCGGTGGCCGAGGCGATGCGGCAGACCGAGACGGCCGGGTTCGCCGACCGGCCGTTCCCGGCGCTCTCCGGCGGGGAACAGGCCCGGGTCGCCCTGGCTCGGGTCCTGGCTCAGCGAACCCCGGTGCTGCTCCTCGACGAGCCGACCGCGGCGCTCGACCTGCGGCATCAAGAGCTCGTCTTGGGTACGGCACGGGAACGAGCCCGCTCCGGCGCGGCGGTGATCGTCGTGCTGCACGATCTGGGGCTGGCGGCGGCCTATGCGGACCGGGCGTATGTGCTGGCGGGTGGCCGGGTGCGCGGGGCCGGTCCGCCGGCGGAGGTGTTCACCGGGGAGCTGCTGAGCGAGGTGTACCAGCACGAAGTCGAGGTGCTGCCCCACCCGTCCGGCGGCGCCCCGCTGGTCATCCCCCGCCGAACGAGCGTGTGAAGTTACGGCGGGTATCGCGCCGTAACTTCACACGCTCGGTGGTTTTGCTTCGTGTGTGGGGAGTTCGGGTGCGGAGCGCGCCTCAACTCCCCACGCTCGGGTTCAGCCGCCCAGCGTCGTGGCGGCGGCGGCGATCGTGGCGGCGAAGTAGCTGACCTGGGTGTAGACGCCCGGCTTGTTCGGCCGTGCGCACCCGTCGCCCCAGCTCACGATGCCGACCTGGACCCAGGCGTTGGCCGAGTCACGGCGGAACATCGGGCCACCCGAGTCACCCTGGCAGGTGTCGGTGCCACCGGCGGTGTATCCCGCGCAGATCTCGTTGCTCGCGATGATCTCGCCGTTGTACATCGAGCTGGAGTTGCAGGTGGTGTCGCTGACGAACGGAACGGTCGCCTTCAGCAGGTACCGCTGCTGCGCACCACCCTCGGTGGCGGCACCCCAGCCGGCGATCGTGAAGGTGCCGGTGTCGTAGGCGGTGGTCTTCGCGATCGGCAGCGTGGCGACGCCGGTGACCGGGCTGGCGAGACGGATGAACGCCCAGTCCTTGCCGCTGCCGGTGTAGCCGGGCGCCCGGTAGACGTAGTTCGACTTCCGGGTGATCTTGCTGGTCGAGTTCAGGTCGACCACGCCCAGGGTGGCGGTGATCGAGGTGTTCGTACCGGTCGAGCTGACGCAGTGGGCCGCGGTGAGCACCAGGGTCGAGCTGTACAGGGCGCCCCCGCAGCCCATCGACAGCCGCACCATCCACGGGAACTCACCCAGAGTCGCCCGGGTGCCGCCGACCACGCTGGCGTCGGCGTGCGCCGCGCCCGGGGCGGCGAGTGCGCCCATGCTGGCCACGGTGATCGCGGCGGCGAGTGTCGCTGTGGTCCTCGCCAGAAGGGTTCGCCAACTGCGCATCTTCGGTTCTCCTCGTCGCGGGGGATACGCCCGGTGGGGCGCTGAGGAGAGAATTGCATTCACATCCATGAATGTGGGTATCCCAAACCGCTCATACCGTCACGCCCACGATGTGTTCACACCCGCGAAACAACCAGCCCCGGCGTTGCGGTGGCGGCGGTCGTGCGGGCTCGGCTGGTGCTGGCGGCTGTCTCGCGGGTGGTGAGGGGACCGTCAGCACCAGCCGAATGCCGTGCCAGGCCCGCGGTCTGGCGCCGGGTGGGCGGCTGGTTGTGAGGGGGGTGTCGGGGGTGGTGAGGCACCCCTGGGAGCCAGCCGGGCTCGGGGCCGGGGCTGGTTGTCAGGGGTGTGTTGGGGCTGGGGAGGCGCCTCTGGGGGCCGGCTGGGTGCGGGCGGCCAGGTGGGCGGCGGCTTCGGCGGGGTCGCCGGCCAGCGTGACCTCGGTGCCGCGGGCGCGCAGGGTGGTGAGCAGGGCGTCGCGGATCGGGGTGTCGGCGGTGAGCAGGCTGCCGGCCAGCACGACCGGGCCGGGGGAGTCGAGGCTGTCCAGGGTGCGCAGCAGGCGGCGGACCGCGTCGGTGACGATCGCGGTGGCGTCCGGGTCGCCGTGCCGGGCCTCGGCGCAGACCGTCGGGGCCAGCGCGGCGATCGCGTCCAGCGGCAGGGCCTGCGCCCAGCGCACCAGCTCGTCGCAGGAGGTGACGCCGGCGTGCGCGGCGATCCGGGTGGCGAACGGTGAGTCGAAGGAGCGGGCCGCGGCTCGGACCGCGCGCAGGCCCAGCCACCGCCCGGAGCCCTCGTCACCGAGCAGCCAGCCGAGCCCGTCGACGACCCGGACGATCGCGAGCTGGTCGATCCGGGCGGCGACCGCGCCGGTGCCGGCGATCAGCACCGCGCCGGACGGCGACCGGGTGCCGGCCACGAACGCGGTGAGCACGTCGCCGACCACGGTCATCGGGCAGGTCAGCCCGAGCTCCGTCCACATCTGACTAAATCGGTCACGGGTGCGGGGGTCGTCGAGGGCGCTGGTGCCGGACAGGCCGAGCGCTGCCGCCCGTACCGAAGCGGGGGAACGGTGACCCAGAGCCTGCCGGATCGCGGCGGCGATCTCGAGGAGCGCGGCCGGCCCCGCCGAGATCGGATTGCCGGGACCAGCCGCTCCGCGCCCGACGATCCGCCACGGACCCGCCGCGTGGTCCGGCGATTCGGCGACGACGGCCCGGGTGCCCGTCCCGCCCGCGTCGATGCCCAGAGCCAGCTCCATGCCAACAGATCGAAGCATGAATATTTCTTGTTGACTAGATGTGAAGACGGTCGTAATTTTCATCGGCAACAGCACTCGATGAAAAGGATGACCGAAGTGACCGGTGAAAGCGGCGGACTGCTGGGACGGCTGCGGATCGAGGGCGCGGGCATGCCCGAGGCGCTGGCGAGGATCGCCGAGACGATTCTCGCCGACCCGGAGACCTCGGCGCACGCCAGCATCGTCGACCTGGCCGAACGGTCCGGGACCTCGACGGCGACGGTCACCCGGTTCAGCCGCACGCTGGGCTTCAAGGGGTACGCGAACCTGCGCGTGGCGATCGCCACCGAGACCGGCCGGGCCGAGCAGGCCCGCTGGGAAACCGACATCAGTGGTGACATCTCGCCCGACGATCCGCTCATCGACGTGCTCGGGGTGGTGACCGCGGCCGACACCCGGGCGATTCAGAGCACCGCGGCCGGCCTGGACGTGGCCGCCGTCGAACGGGTCGCGGCCGCGATCGCCGGCGCCGGCCGGGTGGAGATCTTCGGGCTGGGCAGCAGCGGCACGTCGGCGCGGGAGATGGCGTTCCGGCTGGAGCGGATCCGGGTGCCGGTCTGGCACCGGGTGGACTCGCACACCGCGCTCACCAACGCCGCCCTGCTGCTGCCCGGTGACGTGGCGATCGGGTTGTCGCACTCCGGGCGTACCCGTGAGGTGATCGAGACCCTGGCCGAGGCCGCGGACCACGGCGCGCTCACCGTCGCGGTGACCAGTTTCGGTCGGTCGCCGCTCGCTGAGGTGGCCGACGTGGTGTTCACCACCTCGGTGCAGGAGACCACGTTCCGGCTGGCCGCGCTCTCCGCGCTGCACTCCCAGCTGCTGATCCTGGACCTGATCTACGTGGCGGTCGCTCAGCGCACGTACGAGCGGACCGCCGAAGCGCTGGAGCTGACCGTCCGCGCCGTCGACGCACACCGGCTGCCCGAGAAGATCCCGACCCGCAAGCGTGGGCGTACGAAAGGACAACCGTGACCCTCACCGGCAGTGACTTCCTGGAGCAGGTCCGGGCCGCCGTCGACCGGGTCGGCACCGGCCAGGCCGACGAGAAACGGCGCGCCGCCGAGCTGCTCACCACGACGGTCCGCAACGGCGGAGTGATCCAGGCCTTCGGCTGCGGCCACTCCGAGGCGCTGGCCATGGAGATCGCCGGCCGGGCCGGTGGCCTGGTCCCGACGAACCGGATCGCGCTGCGCGACATCGTGCTCTACGGGGGTGACCCGATCGAGGCGCTCGCCGACCCGATGGTCGAGCGCGGCACCGAGATCGCCCACCGGCTCTACGACCTGGCGCCGATCAAGCCGGACGACGCGTTCGTGATCGCCTCGAACTCGGGGATCAACGGCGCGGTCGTGGAGATGGCGCTGCTCGTCAAGGAGCGGGGGCATCCGCTGGTGGCGATCACGTCGGCGGAGCACTCGGCGGGTGTCGCCACCCGGCACCCGAGCGGGCGCAAGCTCGGCGAGATCGCGGACGTGGTGCTGGACAACGGAGCGCCGTACGGCGACGCCACCCTGCCGCTGCCCGGCGGTGGCGCGGTCGGCGCGCTCTCCTCGATCACCGCGGCGCTGCTGGCCCAGCAGATCGTCACCGAGGTGGTCGCGAACCTGCTCGCGGCGGGGATCACCCCGCCGGTCTACCTGTCCGACAACGTGCCGGGAGGCAAGGAGCACAACGCAGAACTGGAGGCGCGGTACGCCGGGCGCATCCGGCGTACCGCATAGGAAGAGAGCCCGCTGACGCACGCACCCACCTGGTCCCGAAGGTACTCCGTCGGCCAGGTGACCCGAAAATCCCCTCTCCGACAGGAGGAGTCTATCCATGTTCATTGACAAACGTCGATTGGCTGGTCTCGCCGTGGCCGTGCTGGCCGCTTCGGGCATCGTCGCTTTCGGCGCCGGCACCCCCGCGGCCGCCGCCGACTGTGGCTACCTGTTCGACGACTTCCACTACAGCTCGTCCGCGGACGCGTCGCTGACCGGGAACGGCTGGACGCCGCGCAGTTACCAGGGCGGTCCCGGTGTGGCCGGGGCGAACTGGTCGCCCGCGAACATCACGTTCCCGACCGCGAACGGTGACAAGGTGGCTCAGCTCACCGCGTACACCGACGGCACCGCGGCGGGCACCGGGCACGCCGAGCTCTACTCGACACAGAAGCGGTTCCTGGAGGGCACCTACGCCAGCCGGATCAAGTTCACCGACGCGCCGGCCAGCGGGCCGGACGGCGACCACATCAACGAGACGTTCTTCACGATCAGCCCGCTGAACGGTGATCTCGACCCGACCTACAGCGAGCTGGACTTCTCCGAGTACCTGCCGAACGGCGGCTGGGGCGAGACCGGGCCGATCAACTACCAGACGACCTGGTACACGTACCGGAATGACCCCTGGTTCGCCGACAACCTGCACTCCGAGCAGCGGTCCAGCCTGGACGGCTGGCACGACGTGGTGGCGCAGGTGGCGAACGGTCACGTCGTCTACTTCATCGACGGCGTGCAGGTCGGCGACCACGGCGGGAAGTTCTTCCCGCGGCAGACGATGACCATCAACTGGAACCTGTGGTTCATCGACCTCGCCGCGCACACCGGCGGCAAGAGCACGTACGTCCAGCAGATCGACTGGACGCTGTTCGCGAAGAACCAGGTGCTGTCACCGGCTCAGGTCAGCTCGCAGGCGGCCGGATACCGGACCGGTGGCACCGGCTTCCTCGACACGGTGGGCTCGTCGGGCACCTGCTCGACCCCGACCAACCCGACGAGTTCGCCGACCGTGTCACCTACGTCGTCGCCCACATCGTCACCGACGTCACAGCCGCCGGCCACCAGTTGCTCGAACGCGCCGGAATGGGCATTCGGCAGTGTCTATCTCGGCGGTGCCCTGGTGAAGCACGAGAAGAGCCGGTACGGCGACCCCAGCGGCCCGGCGTCGGGTCAGGGCAAACACCTGTGGAAGGCCAGGTACTGGACGCAGGGCTCGGAGCCCGGCTGGACCGAGCAGTGGCAGGATCTCGGCACCTGCTGACCTGTTGTGAATGAGCCGGCGGGGTGCGCGAGCACCCCGCCGGTAATCCGTTAGAGATCATTTTCTGCCTTCTCGGGTGACTGATCCGACACACCATGTGGCGTTGCGATCATGGTGCGGCACCCATATATAGTGTCGATCGCAGCTGGTTCGGGATGCCCTCGCGGGTGTGTCGAGGCAACAGGGAACCCGGTGCGAGACCGGGACTGCCCCGCAGCGGTGAGTGGGAACGAAAGCCGTCAACCAAGCACTGGGCCGTCAGGTCCGGGAAGCGATGGCCGGTAGGCACGAGCAGTGCGCCCACGAGTCCGAAGACCTGCCAGCGCGCCGCACGCACACGTGTGTGGTGGTCGAACGCCGCGCGGGACGGCCGACGCCAAGGGATCTCTGTGCGCGTTTGCGCCCGGAGGGGTCGATGGTGTCTTCCTGCGCGCGGTCGGAGACCGTGTTGACTCGCGAGGGAAGAGGGCTATGACGCTCACGCCGGAGAAGACCACCGTGCCGGGACAGCGCCGGCACGTGATGCAGGTGCGCAAGCGCAACGGTGAGCTGGCTCCCGTCGACGTCAACAAGATCGTTACGGCGGTCGAGCGCTGGATCACCGGCCTCGACGAGGTCGACCCGCTGCGGGTCGCCACCAAGACCATCAGTGGCCTGTACGACGGCGCCACCACCGAGGAACTGGACAAGCTCTCCATCCAGACCGCCGCCGAGCTGATCGGCGAGGAGCCGCAGTACTCCCGGCTGGCCGCCCGGCTGCTGATCGACCTGGTCTCCGAGGAGGTCGGCGAGCAGGGCGTCACCACGTTCAGCGAGTCGATCGCGCTCGGCCACCAGCAGGGCCTGATCAGCGAGAGCACTCTCGAATTTGTCATGAAATTCAAAGACAAATTGAACAATGCGATCGACCTCGGCAACGACCTCCGCTTCGAGTACTTCGGGCTGCGCACGGTGGCCGACCGCTACCTGCTGCGGCACCCGACCAAGCGGGTCCCGATCGAGACACCGCAGTACTGGCTGCTCCGGGTCGCCTGCGGGCTGTCGCAGACCGTCGACGAGGCGATCGGCTTCTACCGGCTGATGTCGTCGCTGGCGTACCTGCCCAGCTCGCCGACCCTGTTCAACTCGGGCACCACGCACACCCAGATGTCGTCGTGCTTCCTGGTCGACTCGCCCAAGGACGAGCTGGACTCGATCTACGAGCGGTACCACCAGGTCGCGAAGCTGTCGAAGTTCTCCGGCGGGATCGGGATCGCCTGGTCGCGGGTCCGGGGCCGGGGCGCGCTGATCCGCGGCACGAACGGCAAGTCGAACGGGATCGTGCCGTTCCTGAAGACCCTCGACGCGGGTGTGGCCGCGGTCAACCAGGGCGGCCGGCGCAAGGGCGCGGCCTGTGTCTACCTGGAGCCGTGGCACCCGGACGTGGAGGAGTTCCTGGAGCTGCGGGACAACACCGGTGAGGAGTCCCGGCGTACCCACAACCTGAACCTGGCCAACTGGATCCCGGACGAGTTCATGCGCCGGGTCGAGGCCGACGGCGACTGGTCGCTGATCGACCCGTCCGACGCCCCCGAGCTGCCGGACCTCTTCGGTGACGAGTTCACCGAGGCGTACCGGAACGCGGAGAAGAAGGCCGTCAAGACGGTCAAGGCCCGCGACCTGTACGGCCGGATGATGCGCACCCTCGCGCAGACCGGCAACGGCTGGATGACGTTCAAGGACCGCTCGAACGCGCTGTCGAACCAGACCGGCGCGCCGGGCAACACCATCCACCTGTCGAACCTGTGCACCGAGATCCTCGAGGTGAACTCGGACGCCGAGACCGCGGTCTGCAACCTCGGCTCGATCAACCTGGGCGAGCACACCACCGCCGACGGCGTGGACTGGGAGAAGCTGCGCGCGACGGTGCGTACCGCGGTGACGTTCCTGGACCGGGTCATCGACATCAACTACTACCCGTCCGAGCAGGCGGCGGCGTCGAACCCGCGCTGGCGCCCGGTCGGCCTCGGCCTGATGGGCCTGCAGGACGCGTTCTTCACGCTGCGGCTGCCGTTCGACTCGGCCGAGGCCAAGGAGCTGTCCACCCGGGTGCAGGAGGAGATCTTCCTGACCGCGCTGGAGGCGTCGGCGACGCTCGCCGAGCAGTTCGGCGCGCACCCGTCGTACCCGGAGACCCGCGCGGCCAAGGGTGACCTGCACCCCGAGCTGTGGGGCGCCACGATGGTGCAGACCGCGCGCTGGGCGTCGGTCAAGGAGCGGATCGCGGCGCACGGCCTGCGCAACTCGCTGCTGATCGCGATCGCGCCGACCGCCACGATCGCGTCGATCGCCGGCTGCTACGAGTGCATCGAGCCGCAGGTCAGCAACCTGTTCAAGCGCGAGACCATGTCCGGCGAGTTCCTCCAGGTCAACACGTACCTGGTCCGGGAGCTGAAGGCCCGCGGGCTGTGGACCGCGGAGATCCGGGACGCGATCAAGCGGGCCGAGGGTTCGGTCCAGGAGATCGCCGAGCTGCCGGCCGACGTCCGGGAGATCTTCCGTACGGCGTGGGAGCTCCCGCAGAAGGCCCTGATCGACCTGGCCGCCGCCCGTGCGCCGTTCATCGACCAGTCCCAGTCGCTGAACCTGTTCCTGAGCGCGCCGACCATCGGCAAGCTCTCCTCGATGTACCTCTACGCGTGGAAGTCGGGGCTGAAGACCTCGTACTACCTGCGCTCGCGCCCGGCCACGCGGATCCAGCAGGCCACCACGGCCACCGCGGCCGTCACCAAGAGCCCGGTCGTCAGCCCGGTCGTCGTCCCGGCGCAGACCACCACCCTGGTGGCGAACCCGTCCGGCGCCGGCCAGGTCGCCACCCTCAGCCTGAACCTGCTCGGGGACACGGACGGTGTGCTCGCCGCGTCTCTCGAGAACCCCGACATCTGTGAGGCATGCCAGTAATGCTGCTCGACCCTGGAATGGACCTGACCCTCCGGCCGATGAAGTACCCGCACTTCTTCGACCGGTACAAGGACGCCATCAAGAACACCTGGACGGTCGAGGAGGTCGACCTCCACTCCGACCTGGCCGACCTGGCCAAGCTCAGCCCGGCCGAGCAGCACCTGGTGTCCCGGCTGGTCGCGTTCTTCGCCACCGGCGACACCATCGTGGCGAACAACCTGGTGCTGAACCTCTACCAGCACATCAACTCCCCGGAGGGCCGGCTCTACCTGTCCCGGCAGCTCTTCGAGGAGGCCGTGCACGTCCAGTTCTATCTGAACCTGCTGGACACGTACGTGCCCGACCTCGACGAGCGGGCGGCCGCGTTCTCCGCCGTCGACAACATCCCGTCGATCGCCCGCAAGGCCGAGTTCTGTTTCAAGTGGATCGACTCGGTCTTCGAGCTGCGTGAGCTGAAGACGAAGGCGGACCGGCGGGCGTTCCTGCTCAACGTGATCTGCTTCGCGGCGTGCATCGAGGGCCTGTTCTTCTACGGCGCGTTCGCGTACGTCTACTTCCTGCGCTCCCGCGGCGTCCTGCAGGGTCTCGCGTCCGGCACCAACTGGGTGTTCCGCGACGAGAGCATGCACATGGCGTTCGCCTTCGACGTCGTCGACCAGGTGCGGGGCGAGGAGCCCGACCTGTTCGACGCGGAGATGGAGCAGCAGGTCCGGGACATGCTCGCCGACGCGGTCGAGTGTGAGGTGCAGTTCGCCGCCGACCTGCTCGAGCAGGGCGTCAGCGGGATGTCCCTGGGCGACATGCGCGAATACCTGCAGCACGTCGCGGACCGGCGGCTGGCGGCGCTGGGGATCGCGCCGATCTACGGCTCCAAGAACCCGTTCGCGTTCATGGAGCTGCAGGACGTACAGGAACTGTCGAACTTCTTCGAACGGCGCGTCTCGGCCTACCAGGTAGGCGTGAGCGGCAGCGTCACCTTCGACGACGACTTCTGATCCGCGAGTGTGTGAAGTTCGGGCGCGGAGCGCACCCGAACTTCACACACTCGTCGGTTTTCCGCTTGGTGTGGGGAGTTTGGGCGCGGAGCGCACCCGAACTCCCCACAATCGTCAGGCCCGGCGGCGGCGCCGGGTCAGCGAGAAGCCGAACAGCCCGGTGAGCGCGGCGATGATGCCGCCACCGGCGGTCCAGAACCAGCGGCCGGAGAAGTCCGGCAGCCAGTCCGCGCTGAAGCTGCTCTTCTCCGCGTCCGGGTCCGCCGAGGCGCTCGGCGCGGGCGCGGTGAGCACGGCGCCCGGCTGGTTGTTCGGCACCAGCGGCGCGGCCAGTTCGCCCTGGTCGGCGTCGAGGTCACCGTCCGGCGTGCCGAGGGTCAGGCCGACCTTGAGCGGCAGGCCCAGATCCTTCTCCGGCGTCTGCGTGCTGGACAGCCGCACGTAGTAGGTGCCCGGCAACGGGTCGCCGTCCTGCGGCTCGGCCCAGGACCGGACCTGACGCAGCCGGCAGCCGAGCGTGACCTGCGCGGCGTCCTTCGTGGCCACCGGGCTCTGCTCACCGGCCACACAGGCCTGCCGGCGGCGCAGTCCGTCGAAGACCTCGATGATCCACGATTCGTCGCCGGTCCGGCCGTCCGGCAGGTTGACTGTCGCGGTGGCCTCCGGGCGCTGCCCGGCGGACGCGTTGAACTGCCAGTACAGGTAGTCGCCGGTGACCGCGCCGACCTGCACCGGCTGGTTCGCGGTGATCGACACCGCGGTCAGGAACGAGGTGCCGGCGGTGTTCACCGCGGGCGCCGGGGACGGGTCGTCGGCGAACGCCGGTGCCGGGACGGCCATGATGCCGACGATCGCGGCACCGGTCACGGCGAGGTGCTTGATCCGCATCAGTTCTCCCTCCAGGTGGCCACCCAGTAACGGGTCACCCAACCGGCCAGGATGCCGGCGAGCAGGCCGGCGATCGCCAGGACCAGCAGGAACAGGAAGCCACGGCCGAGGCCGGGAGCGTCCGGGGCGTGCGACGCGTCGACCAGGTCGATGCTCAGCTCGACCGGCATGCCGGGTGCGGTCGCGGCGGTGGCCGCCACGGCGGCGAACGAGTTGCTGACGATCAGGCAGACGTCGGTCGAGGTGTCGTCGACCGCGTCGGCGGCCGCATCGTCGTCGGCGGCTTCGGCCGAGGCCTTGGCGTCCGCCTTCTGCTCGTCGGCGGACCAGCGCAGGCCGGCCGACAGCACGTCGGTGCGCCCGGCGCCGGCGTCAACCCCGCGGACCAGCTCACGGCCGTCCGGGGTCGAGGCTTTCAGGAGTACGCCGTAGTCCGGGTTGACCGCCCGGTCCAGCCCGATGCTGACCGAGGCACGCAGTTCCTGGTCGGGTTGCACGGCGACCCGGTAGAAGCGGTGCTCGCTGAGCTTCTCCCGGTCGGTGTAGACGCCCGGGGCGAGCAGCGGAGCGTTCGTGCAGTCCGCGGTGCCGGTGACCACGGCCGGCTGCACCGGCGGCGGGAGCGCGGCCCGGTCGACGAGTTGCTGGACCCGGTCGGTCAGCTCCTCCTCGCTCTTCGCCGCGGCGTACGTGCCGCCGGTCGCGGTGGAGATGCAGACCAGCTGCTTGCGGGTCTTCTCGTCCGGGGTCAGGCCGAGCGTGTCGATCACCAGGTGGGTGCCCTGCGCGGCCAGTTCCCGGGCGACCTCGCACGGGTCCGGCGGGGTGCAGGTGTCCTCGCCGTCGGTGATCAGGACGATCCGCCGTACCGAGCCGGTGTCGCCGAGGTCGTCGGCGGCCTTGCGCAGCGCCAGCCCGATCGGCGTGTAGCCGGTCGGCTTCAGCGTGGCGATCGCGTTCTTCGCCTGCGTCCGGTTGACCGGCCCGACCGGGGTGATCTGCTGGGTGTCCTTGCAGGCGACCCTCTTGTTGTTGCCGGAGTAGGTCGCGCCGAGGACGCGGATGCCGAGCTGGGTGGTCTCCGGCAACGCGTCGACGACCTTGTTGAAGGCGCGCTTGGCCACCGCGATCCGGGTCTCGCCGGCGATGTCGGCGGCTTTCATCGAGCCGCTGACGTCGAGGACCAACTCGACACGGGGTGGTTCGGAGGGCTCGGTCTCGTCGGCGAAGGCCGGGGCGGCGGCGCCGAGCAGGGTGGCAGCGCTGATCAATCCAGTCGCCACCACTATGGACAGACTTTTATGGATCACGCGCCAAGATCATAAAGGTAAGGAACATTCACGATCGTGGGAGGGGTTCCCGGTTCGTCCGTGCCCTTGTGGGGCCCGGAGTCACCGGGCTGCGACCGGATTCCGGCGCTCGTGGCGCGCCTTCCAGCCGGCACTCCCGCCCGCGGCGCATTTCCCGCCGTCGGGTCAGTGTCTTGGCGACCTTGCGCCGCCGCGATTCAGGCACGGCGGGCGTACGAGGTCACCTGCCGCCGCGCCAGGTCGTCGAGGATCTCGGCGGTGGCCGACGAGCCGAAGCGGGTCACCCCGACCGCGGCCATCGCCAGCAGGGTGTCCAGGCTGCGGATCCCGCCGGACGCCTTGACCTGCACCTTCGCCGAGACGGCGGAGCGCATCAGGGCCAGGTCGTCGATCGTCGCCCCCTTCGGGGCGAACCCGGTCGAGGTCTTCACGAACGCCGCGCCGGCCCGCTCGGCCGCCCAGCACGCCGCCAGCTTCTCCTCGTCGGTGAGGTACGCCGTCTCCAGGATCACCTTGACGTGTGCCTCGCCGGCCACCCGCACGATCTCCTTGATCTCGGTCTCCACCGCGGCGATGTCACCCGAGCGCAGCCAGCCGATATTGATCACCATGTCGATCTCGGCCGCGCCGCGCTCGACGGCCTGCTCGGTCTCGGCGACCTTGACCTCGGTGCTGGTGTCACCGTGCGGGAAGCCGATCACGGTGCCGACCTTCACCTCGGTGCCGCGCAGCAGCTCCACGGCGAGGGGCACATCGGACGGTCGGACGCACACCGAGGCGACCTGGTATTTCGCCGCGACGGCACAACCCGCGCGGACATCCTCGAGGGTGAACTGCGGCTGCAGGATGGAGTGGTCGATCATGCGGGCGATCTGCGACACCGTGAAGTCCATGGAACGGGAACGTACCTGTCTAGACAGCCACCTGTCTAGACAGGTTGTCGGTATCGGTATGGTGTCCCCCATGTCCGCCGGACCAGACTTCGCCCCGCTCTACTTCCGTATCGAGCAGGAGCTCCGAGCGCGGATCGCGCAGGCCCGGCCCCACGACCCGCTGCCCTCCGAACCGGAGCTGGCACGCGAGTTCGGGGTCAGCCGGATGACCGCGCGCGCCGCGGTCACCCAGTTGGTGAACGACGGGCTGGCCTACCGCGCGCCCGGTCGTGGCACGTTCGTCGCCGTACCCACCGGTCCGCGCCGTGCCGACAACCTGATCCGGCTCAGCGAGGAGATCCGCAAGCAGGGCAAGGTCCCGACATCGAGGGTGGTCAGCGCCGAGCTGCGGCCGGCCACCGTGATCGAGGCGACCCGGCTGCGGCAGCGGGCCGGCGAGGTGGTCGCGATCTACCGGGTCCGGCAGGCCGACGGCGACCCGTTCGCCTTCGAGCACGCCTGTTACCCCGGGGTGCTCAACGAGCTGCTCGACTTCGACCTGTCCGGATCGGTGCACGAGGCACTCGTCACGCTCGGGCGGATACCGACCCGGGGCACCTCGACGATCACCGCGCAGCCGGCGAACGAGGAGGACGCCAAGGAGCTCGGCGTCGAGGTCGGCACCGCGCTGCTGGTCGAGGAACGCCTGATCCTGGACCAGGAGGGGCGGCCGCTCGAGCTGAGCGAGTCCCGCTACAACGGCACGAAGTACCGCCTCGACGTGGCATTCGGCGTCGAACCGCACCAGTAATCCGGGTATTCTCGGCCGCGTGTCGTACCAGTTCTACCTCTGAGCTGACCCGAGTCGGCCTGCCGCGCCTCGCGCCGCAGGTGACTCGCCGCTGTCAACCCACCGCCCTCTGCTCAGAGGAAGAAACGGCATGCCCGTCACCAGCACCCTGCCCGCGCGCGCCCGCGCCCAGCTCGTTGCCACCGGGATCCGCGCCGATCGCGCCCGGATGTCCGATCTGGATCTCACCGTCTCGCCCGGTTCCCGCTGGGGGATCATCGGCGAGAACGGCCGCGGCAAGACCACCCTGCTGCGCATCCTCGGCGGCTCGTTGCCACCGGATGCCGGTTCGGTCCAGGTCGTCGGCACTCTCGGCATCGCCGACCAAGAGCTTTGGTACGAACCGGAGCACACCGTCGGCACCCTCGTCGACGTCGCACTCGCCTCGGCCCGCGCCGCGTTGTTCGCCCTCGACGAGAGCACCCGAGCCCTCGCCGACGGCCGGCCCGGCGCCGCCGAGACCTACGCGCGGGCCCTCGACGCGGCCGAACTGCTCGACGCCTGGGACGCCGACCGTCGCGTCGACCTCGCCCTGACCGGCCTCAGCGCGGTCACCGACCGGGACCGCCGGCTGGCCACCCTCTCGGTCGGGCAGCGCTACCGCGTCCGGCTGGCCTGCCTGCTCGGTGCGGCCCACGACTTCCTGCTGCTGGACGAGCCGACGAACCACCTCGACGCGGCCGGACTCGACTTCCTCACCGCGAACCTGCGCTCCCACCCGGGCGGCGTGGTGCTGGTCAGCCACGACCGGGCGCTGCTCGGCGACGTGGCCACCACGATTCTGGACCTCGACCCGACCGTCGACGGCCGGCCCGCGGTCCACGGCGGCGGCTTCGCCGGATACCGGGCTGCCCGGGCGGCGGCACTGGCCCGCTGGGAACAACTCCACGAGCAGCAGGTGCTCGAGGCGACACGGCTCGCCGGTGCGCTGACCGGGGCCCAGGACCGGCTGGTCACCGGGTGGCGGCCGGACAAGGGGACCGGCCGGCACAAGCGCGCGACCCGGGCGCCGGGGCTGGTCCGGTCGGTGCACCGCCGGCAGGACGAGCTGCGGGACCACGCGGTGACCGCGCCGGTGCCACCGGAGCGGTTCACCATGCCCGAGCTGCCGGCCCGGCCCGGGGTCACGCTGCTGGCCGCGGATCGGATCCGGGTCGGCGAGCGGCTGCCCGGGCCGGTGTCACTGATGCTGGAGTCCGGCTCGCGGCTGGTGGTCACCGGTGCGAACGGCGCGGGGAAGTCGACGCTGCTCGCCGTGCTCGCGGGCCGGCTCACGCCGGGGTCCGGGGTGGTCAGGGTGGCCGATTTCGTACGCATAGGTCTGCTTGCGCAAGAGTCAGCGGACCCGGCGGCGCGTCGGATGGACCGCGCTCCCGGCAATCTCGCGTTCGGGTTGTTGTCCGCGGCCGATCTCGGTCGTCCGGTCGGCGAGTTGTCGACCGGCCGGCGGCGACGGCTGGACCTGGCGGCGCTGCTGGCCGCCGAACCGCACATCCTGCTCCTCGACGAACCCACCAACCACCTGTCGATCACCCTGGTCGACGAGCTCACCGACGCCCTGCTGCACACCCCGGCCGCGGTGGTGGTCGCCACCCACGACCGCCAACTCCGCAACGACCTCGCCGCCTGGCCCGAGCTACCCCTCCAGCCCAGCGTGTGAAGTTACGGCGCGCTCCGCACCAAAACTCCCCACGCAGTGCCCGCAACAGCCTTGCGTGTGAAGTTGGGGTGCGGAGCGCGCCGAAAGTCCCCACGCAGTGCTTGCAACGACCGTGCGTGTGGAGTTGGGGTGCGGAGCGCGCCGAAAGTCCCCACGCAGTGCCTGCAACAGCCTTGCGTGTGAAGTTGGGGTGCGGAGCGCGCCGAAACTTCACACACGATGGGGGGTTAGTCGGTGGTGCAGAAGCCGGTGCTGGGTGGGATGCCCATGTCGCTGCACGTGACGGAGCTGCCTTCGCCCTTGTTGGTCCACTTGCCGGTGGTGGGGCTGTACTTGAAGAACATCACGCCGTCGCCCTGCTGCTCGACGGTCGGTGCGACCAGGGCGGACGTCGCCCAGTTCTGCTTGCACTTGATCGAGGAGGCGTCGAGCTTCCAGCCGTTGTCCAGGCCGGCCACCTTGGTCAGGGTGGACGTGCGGACCGGGCAGCCGTTCGCGGCGTGGGACGGGGTGTGTGACGTCGAGGTCGACGACGACGGTGGTGTGCTCGGCGGGTGTGATGCCGGGCGCGACGCGGGGACCGAGGGCGAGAGCGGCGGCGACGGCGAGGCGGCCGGGGCCGGTGGGAGCGTGGCGGTCGGCAGCGGGGCGGAACCCTGCTGCTGGGCGAGCGCGATCGGCACCGCGATCGCCAGCACCGCGACGGCCGCCGCGGAGGTCGTCATGATCGCCCGACGGCGGCCGAGGCGGCGGGAACCGGTCAGGGTGCGCTGGTAGAGGTCGGTGCTGCCACCGTGCTCGGCCAGGTCGGACATGGTCGCGCGCAGGCGGCTCAGGTCGTCGCCCATCAGGCTGCCTCCTCCTTCGCCGCGGAGCTGATCAGGTCAGGGGCGATGACGCGCAGACGGGCCAGCGCCTTGCTGGTCTGACTCTTGATCGTGCCGATCGAGCATGACAGCAGCGTCGCGGCTTCGGCCTCGGAACAGTCCTCGAAATAGCGCAGCACCAGAACGGCCCGCTGCTTGCGGGTCAGCTGGGCCAGCGCCTGGTGCAGGGCGACCTGCAGATCGACCCGGTCGCTGTGGTCGCCGTCCGGGTGCGCGGCGTCGTTCAGCTCGCCGGGCAGCGACTCGGCCACCCGGCGGCGACGCCACATGCTGATGTGCAGGTGGTACATCGCCGTCCGGGTGTACGCCTCGAAATGTCCGTCGTCCGCGAGCCGGCGCAGCGCCCGATGGGTGCGCGACAGCGCGTCCTGCACCAGATCCTCGGCCAGGTGCCGGTCACCGGTCAGCAGGAAACCGGTGCGCAGCAGCGCCTGTGTCCGTGACCTGACGAACTCGCAGAAGTCGGCCTCCACCGCATCGTTCACGCCGACTGCTACCTCTACCCCCTGCGCTGACATCCCGTGTCGGGCGGACCGCGGGGACTCTAGCGGAGGGTGTCCAGTGGTCACCGCGGTCGTCATGATCAGGCGTTGGTGCAGAGGTCGCTGCTCGCGGGCATGCCCCACTCGCTGCAGAGGAGGGAGCTGCCCTCACCCTTCTTCGCCCACTTGCCGTCGCGGTGCTGGAAGACCATCACGCCGTCGCCCTGCTGCTCCGGCGTCGGTGCGGTCAGGCCGGCCGTCGCCCAGTTCTGGTCGCACTTGATCGTGCCGGAGTTGATCTTCCAGCCCTTGTCCAGGCCGGACGCCTTCTGCAGGGTGGACGCCGTGACCGGGCAGCTGTCTTTGTCGGCCGCCGGGGAATCAGCGGGCTTGGTCTTCGTCGTCTTCGTCGGGGCCGCAGTCTTCGAAACCCCGGTGGTGCTGGTGGCGACCGTGGAGGGGGTGGTGTTGGTGGTGCCCGCGGCGATCGGGTCCTGGTTGTCGCAGGCCGAGAGCGCGAAGACGGCGGCACCGGCGAGCACACCGAAAACGAGAGAGTTACGGACGCGCATGGGAAAACTCCTCATCGGAACGTGCAAGTGAGTGATGGCTGGCGCCGGCCGGAACCGGTGTGCCGGCGCCGGATCGTCGTCGCACCCGTCGGCCAGGCGGGTCGAATCGACGATCACACTCGGGTACATGCTCGTGCGGCTGATGAGGTTGCCGTCGTACCAAAAGATTTTTTGGGTTTTTCAGAAGGACCAGAGCCAGGCGGTGATCGCGGCGGCCAGGAGCAGGCCGATGTTCAGTCCGATCACCTTGGTCTCGCCCCGGGAGACGTGCGTGACGATGCCGCCGACCTGGATCAGGACCAGGCCGATCGCGGCGGCGAGGGCGAGAGCCGGCACGACGCCGGTCAGCGGCGGGAGGATCAGGCCGACGGCGCCGAGCACCTCCAGAACGCCGATCGCCCGGACCAGCGGCATCGGGACCTGGTCGACCCAGGCCATCATCGGCCGCAGCCGGTCCTGGCTCTGCACCACCTTGATGCCGCCGCTGTAGACGTAGAACAGCGCGAGCAATCCGGCCAGGATCCAGTACGCGATCTCCATGTGCGCCCCCTCGAACGTCGACGACCAGGAGAGTTACCGGTCGTAAGTGACCACATCATGAGTCACTATCGAGGGGCTTACAAAAGGCACATCCGTGTGCCTCAGGCACAGGGAGCTGTCATGTCGGAGTACGAGCACGTCTGCATGATCCGTGGCGACGGCGGGCGCACGCTGCGAGCGATCCTCGATCAGATCTGCAACAAGTGGACACTCCTGATCGTGGCCACCCTCGATCAGGGCACGCTGCGCTTCACCGACCTGGTCCAGCAGGTCCCGGGCATCTCGCAGCGGATGCTCACCCTGACCCTGCGCAACCTGGAACGCGACGGGCTCGTCGACCGCACGGTGTACGCCCAGGTCCCGCCGCGGGTGGAGTACGCGCTGACCCCGGTCGGCAAGAGCCTGATCACGCCGGCGCTGGCCCTCGCGGGCTGGGCCATCGAGCACGTCCCGCACATCGAGGCGAGCCGGGAGGCGTATCAGTCCCGCTGATCGAGCGGCAGGTGGACGGTGAACGTGGCGCCCTCGCCGGGGGTGCTGCTCACCGACGCGGAACCACCATGCGCCTCGGCGAGTTTGCGGACGATGGAGAGGCCCAGGCCGCTGCCACCGGTCTGCCGGCTGCGGGACTTCTCGGCCCGCCAGAACCGCTCGAAGACCAGCGCCTGCTGATCGAGGGGCAGCCCGGGGCCGGTGTCGCGTACGTCGATGCGGAGCAGGCCGTCCGCCGTACCGGAAAGGATGTTGACGTGGCCGCCGGCCGGGGTGTGCCGGATCGCGTTGGTGATCAGGTTGCCGACCGCCTGCCGCAACCGGATCGGATCCGCGGTGATCAACGTCGGCGGCGCGGCGACCGTGAGGGTGACGCCGGCCCGGTCCGCGGCCGACGCGAACGCCTCGGTGATCGCCGGCAGCAGCTCGGCGATCTCCACCAGCTGCGGGTGCAGGCGCAGCTCGCCGGCGTCCGCCGCGGAGAGGTCCTGCAGGTCGTCGATCACGTGCTGGAGCAGCAGTGCCTCCTCGAGCAGCGAGACCATCAGCTCGCGGTCGAGCGGCACCACCCCGTCCGCGGCGGCCTCCAGCCAGCCGCGGATGTTCGTCACCGGCGTACGCATCTCGTGCGCGATGTCGCCGACCATCGTCTTCCGCAACTGCTCGACGTGCCGGCGGCGCTCGGTCATGTCGTTGAAGGCCGCCGCCAGCCGGCCGATCTCGTCGCGTCCGGTGACCTTGACCGAGGCGCGCGCGTCGCCGTCGCGCATCCGGCCGGCCGCCGCGGTCAGCGCACGCAGCGGGCGGATCAGTCGCACCCCGACCAGCGTGGTCACCCCGATCGCGGCGAGCAGCACCAGCCCGGTGACCGTGAAGATCCGGCGCTGGTTGGCCGGGGACAGGTCGAGCGTGCTGGTCGCGGCGGTGCCGGGAGTGGTCACGAAGACCAGCGCGGCCGGGGCGACATAACTCGCCAGCTGCTCGCGGCGCCCGGCGGTCAGGCAGTCGGCGACCGGCTGGTTCCGGCGCTCGCCGGTACGCGCCGACTCCGGGTCGGCCCAGGTCCAGGTATTCGCCAGGCCGATGGTGACGGCCGGGATGTCCTGCCGGGCCAGGCACGCGTTGACCAGCTTGCCGAGGCGGGTGAGTGCCTTGCGTTCGGTCGCGGTCGGCGCGGCCAGGTCGGCGCGCCCCTCGGCGCAGGTGATGGTGTCGGCGCTGAGATCCGTGCCGGGCGCCTCGATCCGGGGCCGGCCGTTCGGCTCGTCGACGATCTCGACGTTGTGGATCATGACTCGGTCCTGGCCGTCCGGGGCCGGCGCCGGGGCGATCGGTGGGTCGCGCAGGCAGCTCTGCACCCGGGTGGCGATCACGTGCAGCCGGGTCGTCTCGGCCGCGGTCAGCCGGAACGGGCCGAGGGCGCGCGGGTCGATCGGATCGTCGGCGGCGACGGCGAGGGGGTCGATGGTGGCGAGGGCCTGGTCGGGGAGTGCGCCGGCCGCCCCGGGTCCGGTCAGTGCGCCTGCGGAGTCGGCGATCGGCTCGCGGGCCCGGCCGGTCAGCGCGATCCGGTGCCCGGTCTCCGCGGCCAGCTTCGTGACCAGCGGGCCGACACCGGACCAGTCCGGGTGGCCGGCCGCGTAGCCGAGCAGCGCGTCGTAGACCTTCGCCTCGTCGGTCAGCGCCTGGCCGCGTTCCTGCTGGATGGCCCGGGTGGTGGTGCGGACCGCGAGCCACGCGGTGGCGCCGATGGAGAGCAGCGAGACCACGGCGGAGAGGGCGAGCAGCCGGACCAGCAGGCTGGTTCTAACCATCGGCGATCTTGTATCCCACGCCGTAGACGGTCAGCAGCCGGCTCGGGTGACGGGGATCCGGCTCGATCTTGCGGCGCAGGTTCATCACGTGCACGTCGACGGTGCGGGTGGTGACGTACGAGTCGAAGCCGTGCAGGTGCCGCAGCAGCATCTCCCGGCTGAACACCCGGCCGGGCTCGGCGGCCATCGTCCGCAGCAGGTGGAACTCGCCAGGTGTGCAGGTCACCGGCTGGCCGTCGGCGCGCACCTCGTGGCGTACCGGGTCGACGTGCAGGTTGCCGACCCGCAGCACCGGGTCCGGGGCGTGCGGCGCGGGCCGGGTCCGGCGCAGCAGCGTGCGCACCCGGGCGGCCAGCTCCCGCGGGCTGTACGGCTTGGTCAGGTAGTCGTCCGCGCCCAGGTCCAGCCCGAGCAGCAGGTCGTCCTCGGTGGTCCGCGCGGTGAGCATCAGCACCGGCAGCGCGGAGTCACGGCGCAGGATCCGGCACACGTCGAGGCCGTCCACCCGGGGCATCATCACGTCCAGCACCAGCAGATCGGGCGGGTTCTGCCGGATCTGCTCCAGCGCCGCCCGGCCGTCGCCGACCACGATCACGGCGTGGCCCTCGTGCTCCAGATACCGCTGGACGAGCTCGGCCTGCTTCGGGTCGTCCTCGGCGACCAGCACATATGCGCACACGGCGGGGAGTCTAGGCGTGCTTTCGACCTTGGAACGGGAGCACTACCGGATCACAACAGGATCCTGACAAGCTCTGGCCAGTGTCCTCGGCATGCCTAAGCTCTTCTATCTCAGCGCGGTGCTGTTCCTGGGCGCCTGCAGCTCCCCGGCACCCTCCGCCCCGGACGTCGCGACCCTGGCCAGCACCGCTCCGGTGGTGTCAAAAACGGACACTGCGCCGCAGCGTCCGCAGCTGCGACTGGACACCAGCGACGAGGAGAGCGACCGGCTCTGGACCATTTATGACGACTGCCTGGTGGCGCACGGCGTAAAGGCCAACCCGGTGGATCAGCCCGGTCCGGCCGGCCCGGGGCGGCGGCTCGACCAGAGTGGGGAGCCGAAGTCGGCGTACACCGCCTGCCAGATCAAGCTGCCGCTGCAGCCGCCGGAGCTGGACGCCGACCTCAACCCGAACTTCGCCGCGCAGTGGAACGACAACGTCAAATGTCTGCGCGCGCACGGTCTCAAGGTGCACGTGACCAGTCCGGGCGAGTGGACCTACGACTCGTCGGACGTCCCGATCCCGGACAACCAGAGTGAGATCGAGGACGACTGCCTGCGTGAGGCGTTCGGCCATGCCTCCTCTTAGGTGGGCGGTTGTCGTCGGCGCCGTGGTCCTGTTCGGCGCGGGCGCGACGTTCGCGTTCCAGCATCACCGTCCGGCGCCTGACGCGCCGCGTCCCGATCCCAAGATCAACACCACTGAGGTACGAACAATGGATCTCACCGACGAACGCACCGTCAGCGGCACACTCGGCTTCGGACCGGCCCGCGTGGTCAAGGGCACCGGCGACGGGGTGCTCACCAGGCTGCCCGCGGTCGGCACGAAGGTCCGGCGCGGGACGGCGCTCTACCGTGTCGACGACAAGCCGGTGACCGTTTTTTACGGGGCCACTCCGCTCTTTCGTACGGTGGACAAAATCGGCCTGCACGGCAGGGACGTCCTGGAGATCCGCCGCAACCTGGCCGCCCTCGGCTACTCCTCGCGGTCGACGGACCGCGACGTCTCGGACGATTCCCTGCTCGATGCGATCGAGCGCTGGGAACGGGACCGTGACCACGTGCCGAGCGGCGCGCAGCGGGCGACCCTGAGTGACCTCCCCGGGCCGAGTCTCACTCCGGGTGAGGTCGTGGTGCTCGCCGGACCGGGCCGGGTCAGCGACGTCACCGCGCAGGCCGGTGATCCGGTCGCCGGGCCGCTGCTGTCGATCACCTCGACCGCGGCGGTGGTCTCGGTGCCGATGAGCCCGGCCGACGCCGCGACGGTCCACTCCGGAATGGCGGTGACCGTGATCGCCCCGGACGGCGCCTCGTCACCCGCGAAGATCACCGCGGTCGGCCGGGCCGTCACCGAGGGCGATGAGTCGGCGAAGCTGTCCGTCACGGTCACCCCGGACAAACCCCTTTCCGCGTACGACGCGGCGCCGGTACAGGTGCGGATCACCACGCTCAGCCGCAAGGGGGTGCTGGCCGTGCCGGTCGGTGCCCTGGTCGCGCTCGCCGAGGGCGGATACGCCGTGCAGCGGACCGACGGTTCGCTGGTCGCCGCCACGACCGGGGCCTTCGCCGGCGGGATGGTGCAGGTCAGTGGCCCGGGCATCACCGACGGCCTGCCGGTGGTGACCACGTCGTGACGTCCTCGGTCTCGCCGCCGTCGACATCGGTCTCGCCCGCATCGGTCTCCCCGGTTCCGGTGCTGTTGATCCGGGATGTCAGCCGGGTCTATCCGGGTGGGGTGATCGCGCTGGACCGGGTCTCGCTGAGCCTGGCGCCGGGTGAACTGGCCGCGATCGTCGGGCCGTCCGGTTCCGGGAAGTCCACCCTGCTGCACGTGATGGGCACCCTCGACCTGCCCACCAGCGGCACGGTGGAGGTCGAGGGGCGGGACGTCACCACGCTCTCCGACCGCCGGCTCGCCGAGTTGCGCGGACGCCGGATCGGTTTCGTCTTCCAGCAGTTCCATTTGATCGACGGGCTGAGCGCGGCCGAGAACGTGGCCACCGGGCTGCTGCACGCCGGGGTGCCGGTCCGTCGCCGCCGGGCGCTGGCCGAGGAGGCGCTGGACCGGGTCGGGCTGAGCCACCGCCGCGAACACCGGCCGCACCAACTCTCCGGCGGCGAGAAACAGCGGGTCGCGATCGCCCGTGCGGTGGCCGGCGCCCCCGCGCTGGTGCTGGCCGACGAACCGACGGGTGCGCTGGACTCGGCGACGGGAGAGGCCGTGCTGGGCCTGCTGACCAGGCTGAACGCGGAAGGGGCCACGATCGCGGTGATCACCCACGACCGTGACGTGGCAGCCCGCCTGCCCCGCCGGATCACCATCCGGGACGGCCGGATCGTGGAGGACGTTGATGGCGCACATGCACCCCGGTGACCTGTGGCGGCTCGGCGTGGTCGGGTTGCGGACCCGGAAGCTGCGGGCTGTGCTCTCCGCGCTGGGCATCGCGATCGGTATCGCCACCATGGTCGTGGTGGCCGGGATCCCGGCGTCCGGGCGGCAGGCGGTCGCCGATCGGCTCGCCGCGCTCGGCAGCAACCTGCTGCGGGTGCAGCCGCAGAGCACCGGGGACAAGACCGTGCCGCTGCCTCTCGAGTCGGTGGCGATGGCCGCCCGGATCGGGCCGGTCACCCAGGTCAGCGCAGTCGCCAACGTGCACTCGGTGGTGCGCCGCTCGGACCTGATCGATCCGTACGACGGGTCCGGCCTGACCGTGCTGGCCAGTCGTACCGACCTGCTGGCCGCGGTGAACGGGCGGATGCGCTCGGGCAGCTTCCTCACCGCGGCCGGTTCGCGGTTCCCGACCGTGGTGCTGGGCGCCGAGGCGGCCGCCCGGCTCGGCTACGACCGGTTGCCGGCCGACGGGCCCGCGCCGCAGCTCAGCATCGGCAACCGCTGGTTCAGCGTGACCGGTGTCCTGGCGTCGGTGCCGCTCGCCCCGGACCTGGACCAGTCGGTGCTCGTCGGCTGGGACGCGGCCGGCACGCTGCTCGGGTTCGACGGCCACCCGACGGTGATCTACGTGCGCTGCCGGGAAGCCGCCCTGGAACAGGTCCGGGCGGTGCTGCCGGCCACGGTCAGCCCGCAACTGCCGGGGCTGGTCCGGGTGAGCCGGCCGTCCGACGCGCTGGCCGCGAAACGGACCGCGGACAGCGCCTTCAGCGCACTGCTGCTCGGCCTGGCCGGGGTGTCGCTGCTGGTCGGCGGCGTCGGAGTGGCCAACACGATGGTGATCTCGGTGCTCGAACGGCGCCGCGAGATCGGGCTGCGCCGGGCGCTGGGCGCCCCGCGGGGGCAGATCCGGCTGCAGTTCCTGACCGAGTCGATCATCCTGTCCGCGCTGGGTGGCGGAGCCGGGACGGTGCTCGGGGTGGCCGCCACCCTCGGGTACGCGAGCTGGCAGGGCTGGCCGCCGGTGGTACCGGTCTGGGCCGCGGCCGCCGGTCTGAGCGGGGCGCTGCTGGTCGGGGTGGTGGCCGGCGTCTACCCGGCGATGCGGGCGGCCCGGCTCACCCCGACCGAGGCACTCAGCGCCTCGTGACGGCGCATCGCCAAGGGGCCGGACCGGCGCCGGACCGGCCCCTTCCCCCCGTTACTGACAGCGCGCCTTGACTGCGGTCCGCTCTATTTGCAGCGCCAGACGACTGCCTTGATCACGTCGCTCTCGTCGTCGGACTGGCCGCTGATCACCCGGCCGTCGTCGCTGAGCGTCTTGGGGATCTCGTGCAGCTGGCCCGCCGGACGGTCGGCGATCCCCGGCAGCGTCACCGTGGCGCCGCCGGCGAGCAGCACGGCCCGCCCCTGGGTGCCGACACCGACCTGCCAGCCCTGCGCGTTCACCCCGTCCGCGTACATGTCGAGGCCCGCCTGCTGGGCGACCGTCCCGGTCCGCAGGTTCCAGAGGACCGCCTGGCCGTCGCCGGGCGCCGCCTGGCCACGCCCGGCCAGGGGCTCGTTCGCCATCCCGGTCGCCCAGCCGCCGCGAACCTGGAAGACCCGGGCCTCGGCCTTCTTCCCGGTGCCCAGGTCGGGGATCTTCAGCGCGTGGTGGGTGCCGTCCGCGAGCCACACGTACGGCGTGGCGTTGTCGATCGTGCCGACCACCGTGCCGTCCTCGTCGATGTCGCGCGCGGTGGCCGTTTTCGCCCCGGCCGGCAGGGGCAGCCGGATCGCTTTCGCCGTCACCGACGTCCAGAGCAGCGCGTGGGTGTCGTCGTCGCCGACGATCGCGCCGGCGTCGTTGATCGCGTACGCCGAACCGGCCTTCACCCCGGCCAGCGGGTACACCTTGCCGTTCTTGAAGGCGTAGGGGAGCGCCGCGTTCCCGTGATAGCTCCAGCCCACCGCGGTGCCCGTGGTGTTGACGTCGGTCAGCTGCTCCTCGGAGTCACCGGGCAGCGGCACCGTCGTGGCCTTGCCGTCGTGCCAGAGGACCGCCTGGTACCCGCCGCCCTTCGGGTAGGACCGACCGACGAAATAGGTCCCGTTCGGGTCGGCCCCGCCGACCAGGGCCTGCGGCGCGCCGCCCGGGAGGGGCAGCTGCTCCACCGTGCAACTGGTCGGCGCGGTCGCGGCCGGCGCGGTCCAGCCGGGTGTGCCGGGGATCGTGTAGGCGGGTTTCGGTTTCGGCTTGGCCGTCGCGGAGGTGCTCGCCTTCGGGCCGGCGGTGCTGCTGGGCGGGCTCCGGTGGAACATCCCGCCGGCCACCGAGACGCCGGCGACCGCGACCACGGTCAGGGCGGCGGCACCGGAGTAGGCGGCGCTCCGGCGCACCTTCCGGCGGCGCGCGTCGAGGATCGCCCGCTGGACATCCACGGTGGAGGGCGCGCCGGGCTCGGTGTCGAGAGGGCGCAGAAGATCGAAATCGGACGGCATGACTGCTCCTCGATCGCATCGGTTCTGGTGGGCTGAGCTCGGCGGCAAAGGGTCCCGCCCGGCCGGGCTTCAGCTGGTGGCGGCCAGTTCGCGTTCGCCGAGCAGGCGGCGCAGCGTGGCCAGCCCGCGAGAGGTGTGACTCTTGACCGTGCCGGTGGAACAGCCGAGCGACGCGGCGACGTCGTCGACCGACAGGTCGTAGAAGAACCGGAGCACCAGCACGGCCTGCTGCCGGCGTGGCAGCCGGAGCAGCGCCGCCCGGACCACCTGGCGTTCCTCGACACCGCCGTGCTCCACCGGTGGCGGCTCCGGTGCCTGCCGGAACAGCCGGACCCGGGCCCACGCCAGCCGGCGCTCGTCGACATAGGTACGGACCAGCATGGTGCGCACGTACGCGTCGAGGTTGCTGGCGGCACTCGCCCGCCGCCACTTCACATACAGCGTGGTGATGGTCTGCTGAACGAGGTCGTCGGCGCGGTGCTCGTCGCCGGCGAGCAGGTACGCGAGCCGGCGCAGCGCGGGTATTCGCGCTGTCACGTACTCGATGTACTCCGCATCGGTGCCATCGCTCATGGTGTCACCCTTCCGTCGGGTCATCACACCTCAGACGGGACCGGGCGATCGTCCGGTTGTCATCCCGCCGCCCCGATTCTCCGGCTTCAGCCCCGCCGGGCGACAAGCAGCGAGGTGACCCACAGGGTGACGGCTGCCGGGAGGCCGACCACCGCGCGCACCAGGGCGGCGTCCGCGTCGTACGCAAAGAAGATCGCACCCACCGCGGCGACCGCGACCAACAAGGCACCGGTGAGCCAATAGGTGCGGACGTCGAAGACCCGGGCCAGCGGGAGGAAGTGCAACCCCACCACGAAGCAGACCGCGGCCGGGATCAGGCCGGGGTGACCCGCCTTCGTCAAACCGAACACCGCGACCAGAATGAGCACCGTCTGACCGATGTTGACCAGGCCGAACACCGTCCGCGAACTCGCCGAGGCCCGGCGGGTGGTGCCGCGGGCCGCTGACCGGGTGGCCAGTCGCAGCCCGGTGACCGCCACTGCGGCGGTGACCGCCACGCCCAGCACCGCCAGTCCGATCGCGGCCGCTGTGGACGGCGCGGCGGTGGCCGCCAGGACGACCCAGGCCAGGCTGAACACGGTCATCACGATCACCCCTTGGGCGATGCCGTCACGAGTGTCCACAGTGTGCGTCCCGGCTGACATTCCAGCACCCTATCGCGGCGGGCCGTAACCGTACCGTCCTATGATGTCGCCACCGCGCGGCATAGAGACCGCCGGATCCCTGGGGAGGATCCATGGCACGCATCATCCGGCCGGCGCTCGCCGGCCTGGCACTACTCACCACGACCTGTGCCGTCGGCCTGCTGGCCGGCCCGGCGCAAGCCGCCGCGGCCGGTGTCGCCTCCGTCTACGGGGGCACGAAGGTGCAGTACAAGGCGGCGACCGGCAAGCAGAACAAAGTCGTGATCACCCGGCTCGGGAACACCGTCACGATCGACGACGTGGTCGCGGTCAAGGCGGGCAAGGGCTGCAAGAAGGTCAACTCGTCGAAGGTCCGCTGCACCACCGGGAAGGCGCCGACCCGGGTCCGCGTCTACACCTACGACCGCAACGACTCGATCGTCGACAACACCGACGTACGGATGAGCGCGGACAGCGGCACCGGCAACGACCGGGTCTACGGCGGATCGCGCGGCGACTACATCCGCGGTGGCATGGGGGCCGACAAGCTCTACGGCCAGGGTGGCAACGACAACCTCGACGGCTCCGAAGGCAACGACCTCGTCCACGGCGGTGACGGCGACGACGTCGTGATGGACGCGGGGAGCAAGTACTCCGGGAACGACATCCTGCACGGTGACAGCGGCGGCGACACGATCTGGGGCGAAGCCGGCAACGACCAGCTCTATGGCGACTTCGGGTCCGACATCCTCTTCGGCGGACCGGGCCGGGACCGCCTCGACGGCGGTTACGGCGAGGACACGCTCCAGGGCGACGACTGCTACATGGGCAGCGCGATCGGACCGTGTGTGGCGGCGGACGTCCTGTTGGGCGGTCCCGGCATCGACGCCGTGGACTACAGCACCAGCGACGCGCCGCTCACCGTCGACCTGGACGGCGCGAGCCGTGACGACGGCCAGTCCGGCGAGCACGACACCGTCGGCGCCGACGTCGAGAACCTCTACGGCGGTTCGAAGAGCGACCGGCTCACCGGCAACAACGCCGCCAACAACATCGCGGGCGGCCGGGGCGGTAACGACACCATCCACGGCGGGTCCGGCGACGACAGCCTGGAGGGCGGGACCGGCCGCGACAAGCTGTACGGCGACGCCGGCGACGACGTCCTGCAGGGTGCCGACGAGGGCGCCAACGCGGCCGACCGGCTCGACGGCGGTGCCAACGGCGCCGGCGGCGACCAGTGCCTCGCGAAGAAGCTGGACGTCAAGGTCAACTGCGAACGCTGACCCGACTTCGGTCGCCGCTCCTCGCGGGCGGCGACCGTGAGTGGCCCGCCCTAGCGGGTGGGCTTGCCCGGGAAGCGCGTGCTGACCGCCCTGCGGTGTCCGGCCCGCGGGGTGGCAGCCGTCTCCGGTGCCGGCTTGTTCTGTGCCGGCTTGTCCTGTGCCGGCTTCGACTCGCCGCGGTACCGCCGGGCGTCCTCGGCCACCGACTCGTCGGCGTCGTTCTCCAACTCCTGCCGGATGTGCTCCGGAACGACCGAGGAGGTGGCCATCGAGCGCCGCACGTCCACCGACCGGTCGTCGAGCAGGTCCTGAAGATCCTCCTCGGCCAGCTCCAGCGCCCGCACCAGCACGGCGCGCACGTCGGGCGAGGAGTCCTGCGCCAGCTGATGCCGTTGTTCGGCGCTGGTCCACCGATTGACCGCAAGACCTTTTCGTACGCGTACGGTCCGGTCCCGCAGCAGCGCCACGATGACGTCCGGATCCGTGGTGTGGCTGGCCAGCCGCTCACGGACCTCGGGAGAGGCGTCCTTGATCAGGAGCGCCGCCAGGTCGGGCTCGAGCAGGGTCATCTCGGCGGCCAGGCCACGGAGTTCCTTGTCCTGAGCGTTCGCCATGACGTGGCGGATCCGGGCGTCCACCGACGGGTTGGCCGCGACCGCCCAGCGCACCCACCGGTCCGCGTCACCGAGCAGGCGCAGCAGGTTCCCCTGCGAGGAGGCGGGGTTCTTCGCGACCACTTCCCGCACGTTCCGGTCCCGGTCGCGTGCGAGCGGCCGCAGCGCCTCGGCCGGAGCGTCCGGCCGCGCGGCGACAGCCGCCCGAACCAGAGCCGAGGGGTCGGAGGCAAGCTCAAAAAGCGTCGTCGGAGCGGTCTTCTGATCCTTGGCGAGGGAGACCCGCGTATCGATGCTGCCGGTCACACGCTGATTTCCCATGCCCAAATCCTCTCATGACCCGCACCCACCTCCCTCATCCGCAGCTGACGGCGGGGCAGGCCGGGGTCAGCCGACCGCGGGGGACCGCGTGGATGTCACAGGTGCGGCCCCGCTCGGCGCGCTTCAGCGCGGGGCCGGCGCACCAGCGCAGGCCGGGCCGTCACCGGCGATCTGCACGAGGCATCCCCCGGCCGGGGGATGCCGATTGCTTACCTCGGGGTGACTACCGCGGCGGCGGAAATCCATAGTGTTCTCCTCGTTGAAGCGGGACGTTCCCGCAGCTCACAGAGGAGATGACGATGAGCAACGAGACCGCGCCGGCCTCGCCCGTCCGTTCCGGTCCGCCCCGCTGGTTGCGCCCGCTCGGTGCCCGCCTGGCGTTCCTGCTCGTCGTTTTTGTGGTGTTCGAGGCGCTCTTCACGCCGCTGCTGACCACCGCCGCGAAGAACCCGGTCACCGGTCTTCTCGCCGGGGTGGCGGTCATGGCGATCGTGCTGTTCGCCTATGCGAAGTTGGTCTCCTGGCTCGAGGAACGCCGTACGCCGGAGATCGACCGCACCACGATGCGACCGCAACTGATTCGCGGCACGCTGATCGGTATCGGTCTGTTCTGCGCCACGCTGGCACTGATCTTCATGTGCAACGGCTACCGGCTGCACGGCGGCTCGTTCGGGGACATGATCGCCACGTTCGGGATGATGCTCGGCGTCGCCACCATCGAGGAGCTCCTCTTCCGCGGCGTGCTGTTCCGCATCGTCGAGGAGCGTTGGGGGAGCACGATCGCGCTGGCCGTCTCCGCGCTGATCTTCGGCGGCCTGCACCTGATCAACGACCCCACCGCCTTCTGGGGTGCACTGGCGATCGCCATCGAGGGCGGTCTGCTGGCCGGCGCCGCGTACGTCGCCACCCGGAGCCTGTGGCTGCCGATCGGTATCCACCTGGGCTGGAACTTCGCCGAGTCGGGCATCTTCGGCGCCACCGTCTCCGGTTCTGACACCACGGTCGGCGGTCTGTTCAGTGGCACGCCGCACGGCCCGGCGTTCTTCAGCGGTGGCGGCTTCGGCCCCGAGGCGAGCATCTGGGCGGTGCTGGTCGGCGGGGCCGCCGCCTACTACTTCATCCGCACCGCCCGCAAGCAGGGCACCTGGCGATAGACCACGCCTGCTCGGCTGAACGCGCGCCGTCCCGCATCGTCGATGCGAGGCGGCGCGCTGGCGTCCACCGGGCGGGCAGATTTCGGAGGACCCCCCCGGGCGAGCGATTACCGAAAGAGCCAAACACGGTTACGGTTCTTACTTAGGCGGCTACGTAGGCTAGCCGCCGATCGCCTCTGAGGAGCATGGTCATCGATATCACGCCTGTGCGACGCCCGCCGCTGCGGAGCACCGCAACCAGCCGGTGGCTCGCGTTCGCGGGCATCCCGGCACTCGCCCTGATCGGCTACTGGCTGCTCGGCCGCGCCGTCGTCCTGCCCGGTTGGTCGACCGGTGTCGCCCGCAGTCTCGCCGTCCTGCACGCGGCGGCGATCCTGCTGTTCGTGTGGCGTGCGGCCGCGGCCCGTCTCCGCCGTACCGAAAAGGATCTTGATCTTGATCTTCCGCGGCCGGTCGACCGGCCCGCACCGCCTCCGGCCGCCGTGGTGCATGCCGTGTCGGAGGGGCACGCGGTGCCGGTTCGAGCCGATCAGGATCGGACAGTAGAGATGTTGAGCGGGCACCGCACCGACCGCACGGCCGTCGACCCTCCTGCGCGCCGGTCGGAACCGGACGCGCCGCAGCCGAAGGTCATGTACCGGAACAACGCCGCGAAGCATCACGCCTCGCCGGCTTCACGGGGAATCCGGCGAGCGGGCCGGCCCGCCGTTCTGCCGCCTCACTAGACCGGGCGCCCGCTGTGGAAAGTCGGAAGGCAAGACATGCGGTCCAAGACGATGTTGCTCGACGAAACGGTTCAGGAACTGGTGGGGGTGAACACCCTGCGGCGGGTGCAGCAACTGGTGCGAACGTGTGCCCGTGCGCTCGCCGATTCGCACGGCGCCACGATCGTGCTGCTCGACGGCGACCAGTGCTTTTATGCCGATGAGGACGCGATCAGCCCGTTGTGGCGGGGACAGCGGTTTCCGGTCTCGGAGTGCATAAGCGGCTGGGCGATGATGAACCGGTGCGCCGCGGTGATCCCGGACATCCGGATCGACGAACGGATTCCCCAGCTGGCCTATCGGCCCACCTTCGTGCGGAGCCTGGTGATGGTACCCATCCGGAAATCCGCGCCACTCGGAGCGATCGGCGCGTATTGGGCGGTTCCGCACCGTGCCACCGCCGAGCAGACCGCGCTGCTGTCCGCGCTCGCCGAGGCGGCCGGCACGGCCCTGGAACGCATCCTGACCGCGGCCGCCTGGTGGTGAGGCGGGGTCAACTGGCCGGTACTCCTCAGATCGCGCCCCGGACGTCCGAATCCACTTGTCGGCAACACCCCTAGGGTTCCGCAGCGGATGCCTGATCACCTTGGGACCGGCGAGGTGACAGGAGCGTGTCATGCCTGCGAAGGCGGGAGAGCAGACGCGGGGGCTGGGTGCGCGCACCACGACGAACGTCGTTCCGCTGCTGTTCGGCATTCCCCTGCTCTTCGCCGTGATCTACGCCTTGATGGTCTGGGCGCACCGGCACGGCGCGGTTCTCGGATCGCCGCTGCTGATCGCGGCGCTGGGCACGCTCTTCGGGGCCAGCGGGGACGAGAACTGGCAGCGCCGGGTGGGCGGGGGACACGCGCACACCCGCCCGGTCCTCCGGCTGAGCTACGCGACCACCTTGATCGGAACGACGCTGCTCGTGGCCGGGTGGGGCTTCCTCCTCCCGGCCTGCGCCATGTTGATCGCCGTGGTGCACATCGGCTGGTCCGGCTCCCGCACCTGGCGTCCCGCCGCGTTGATCACCGCGATGGCGACGGTGGTCAGCGAGACGGCCGTCCAGCTGGGTCTGGCCGGATCCGTGATCCTGCCCGAGTACTCCCACGTCGCGGCCGCGCTGAGCCTGGTCATGTCGATCTTCGGCCTCAGCAACCTGGGCCTGAGCGCGGCCCGCGGCGAGCAGGCCGCGCTCGCCGTGCAACGGGCCGAGGAGCGCTATCGCGCGCTCGTCCGGAACTCCTCCGACGTGGTGGTCATCATCGACGCCGGCGGCCGGCTCACCCACATCAGCGACGCCGTGCTGCAGGTGAGTGGCTGGGCCGCCGGCGATCTCCTGAACTCCGACTACCTCGACCTCTTCCACCCGGACGATCAGCACCGGGCCCGGACCGCGCTGGCCGAGGTCACGTCCGCCGGGGCGAACAGCCAGACACGGTTGGAGTTGCGCTCCCGTCACCACGACGGGACCTGGCGCTGGCATGAGGTAACCCTGCGCAACGCGTTCGACGACGCCGCGGTCCAGGGCATCGTGTCGAACCAGCGCGACGTCAGCGAGCGGCGCGCGCACCAGGACCGGCTGGCGCACGCCGCGGCCCATGACGCCCTCACCGGACTGCCCAACCGCCCGGAACTGTTGCGCTCGCTCGCCGCGGTGTCACCGAACGCGCCGGTGGCCGTGTTCTTCATCGATCTGGACGGCTTCAAAGCGGTGAACGACACCTACGGCCACGCCACCGGGGACGAGCTGCTGATCGCCGCCGCCACCCGGCTCGCGGCCGGCCTTCGCCCGTCGGACGTGCTGGCCAGGATCGGCGGCGACGAATTCGCCGCCGCACTCACCGGCGACATCGACACGGCCGCGGTGCACGAGCGGGCCGCCCGGCTCATGGCCGACATGCGGAGACCTTTCGACCTTCAGGATCATCGGGTACGCATCGGCGCGAGCATCGGCGTCGCTCTCGGCAACGGCCCGGCCGAGGCGGAGGCGCTGCTGGCACACGCCGACACCCAGATGTACGCGGTGAAACGCAGCAACGCCTACATCCGGGCCGGCCAGTCGTAGATCACCCGGTGGGGCTGCGCGCGTCGGCGGGGTGGGGTGATCGCCGCTGCGTACCGTGTACGACGTGATCAAGGACGTGGTGCGCGGTGTGTTCAGCCGCTGCCTGCCCGTTCTTGTCGCGATTCTGCGGGCTGTCGCCGGGTTGTGGCGCAGTCGCCCCGCTGAGCGGGTGAGCGACACCGTGACCGCCGTGGTGGTCGCCGATCGTGCGCGGGTTTTGACGGCGCAGAACACCGCTTCGGTCGGTGGCTCTCGTGCGCCGCCGGTCACTGCCGCCTGAGCGCGCTTCCGTCGTACCACAAAGCTTTTTTGACGGCCGTGAGTCGGCCGCCCCCCTTTTTTCGCATCTTCTGTTAGGAATTTCGACGGTGAACTTTGTGCCGCAGCTGCTGCTGGCCGACTCGATGACCCCGGTGATCGTCTGGATGATGTTGATGGTGGCGGCGTTCCCCGCGGCGATGCTGCTGGCGAGCCCGCAGGCCGTGCACCGGCCGGGGCAGCTGGTGATGGCGGTCGTGGATGTGCTGCGGTGTCACCTCGAGGCGCGGGAGCAGGCTCGGCGCGAGGCCGCCGCGGCGGTGCGGTTCGCCGATCAGGTCCGGGCCTCGGCGGTACGGGCGGACGAGGCGGTCCGGTACCGCCAGGAGCTCTGGCGCGAGTCCGGGCAGCACGCCGGGGACACCTGGCTGACCTGGCAGGCCGCGGAGCAGGACGTGGTCCGGGCCCGTGCCGCGGCGGCGTTCACCGCGCCCTGGTCCGCGCGGACCCCGACCGAGTACGCGGAGCGGGAGCGGTTCCTGCACCGGACCGTGCGTGACGCGGTGCAGCGCGGTGACCTGCCGACCACCGCGCTCGCCGCCGCGCTGGCCGGCCGGGGTGGCTGGGACCCGCGGCTGCACCCGGTGGAGCAGGAACTCGTTCTGCTCCGAGCGGTCGCGGAGCATCGGCAGCGGTGTCACCAGCAGGCCACCGTCGTGGAACGGGCCGCCTGGCACGACATCCGGACCGCCGTCACGGACCGCGACCGGATGCGTGCGGAAGCCGCCGCCGCCGTGCACCGGGCGGCCCGGCAACGGCTCCGCCCGGTCCGGGAACACTGGACGATCCCGGCGCTGCGTCTGACCTGGGGCCACCAGCTGGCCGTCAGGTGAGCAGCGTGGTGCGCAGTTCGTGTGCCCCGTCGGGGCGGCGCGCCTCGAAGTAGGCCCGCCGGTCGCCGTTCGGCAGGGTCAGGATGTCGAGGTAGCGCACGTCCGCCACCGGCTCCGTGCCGACCGCGGTCAGACCCGGCCCGGCGCCGTCCGGAACGAAGCGGCCACAGCGTTCGAACCAGTTCTCCGCCCGGTTGCGCCGCCCGTCGTAATAGCCCGACCCGTCCGGCAGGACGCAGGTCAGGCGCGCGCCCCGGGCGTCCCAGTGACCTTCGCGGGCGGCGAGCACCACCCCGTGCGACGTCCAGGTCAGCCCGTCCGGCGAGGTCCAGTGCGTGGTGAACATCCGGTCGTCGGCGCCGGGCACGTCCAGCGGGTGCACGCAGATCCAGGCGGACCAGCCCCGCGTCGTACGGTGAACGATCGGATCCTTGACGGTCTCCAGCGGGCCGCCGAAGTCGATCTTCCGCAGCGGTCCGGGCATGAAGTGCTCCGGCGCCGCTGCCTCGAGCAGACCGATCCGCCACGGCCCGCCACCGCGCGGAGCGAACGAGACGTAGAGCCGCCAGACCGCGCCGGTGAAGACGAGCGCGGCGCGTTCGACCGCGTCGGCACCGAGCCGAGCCGCGCTGAGTTCCGCGATCGTGTGGAACGCGACGCCGTCGCGGGAGCGGGCCAGGACGAGCGTGTCACCGTCACCCCTTTTCCGGTACGCCAGGAGCACCGACCCGTCGGAGTCCAGGACCGCGGTCGGAGCGCCGGCCCAGCGCTGGACGCCGGTGGCCGGTGGGGAGGCGACGAGTGCGGAGTTCGTGAGGTTCATGCCTTCACCCTGGTCGACGCGCGCGGCGTGCCATAGTGGCAGGAATGCCAGGGTCCCGGAACATCCCGCCAACCGTACGGGTGGCTGCCGTCGTCGGCCGTCGCGCCGCCGCGTTCGAGCTCGGCATCCTCGCCCAGGTGTTCGGGCTGGACCGCAGCGCCGAGGGCCTGCCCGCCTACGACTTCGCGGTCTGCGGTGAACACCCCGGCCCGGTCCCGACCACGTCCGGCTTCGACGTCCACGTGCCGTACGGGCTGGACCGCGTCGTCGCCGCCGACGTGGTGGCGATCCCGGCCTGGCCCGACGAGGACGCCGACCTGACACCGGCGCTGGCCGAGGCCCTGCGCGCGGCGCACCGCAACGGGGCGACCCTGCTGGCGATCTGCACCGGCGCGTTCGCACTGGCCGGAGCCGGGCTGCTCAGCGGCCGCCGGGCGACCACCCACTGGCAGGCCACCGCCCTGTTGCGCCAGCGCCATCCCGACGTCGTCATCGCCGAGGACGTGCTCTACGTCGACGAGGGCGACATCATCACCAGCGCCGGAGCGGCCGCCGGGATCGACGCGAGCCTGCACCTGGTCCGCCGCCTGCACGGCACCGAAACGGCCAACGCGGTCGCCCGGCGGATGGTGGTGCCGGCCCACCGCGAGGGCGGCCAGGCGCAGTACGTCGAACGCCCGCTCCCGCCGCAGCCGGCCGGCCTCGCCGAGGTGCTCGACTGGGCGCTGCTGCACCTGGACCAGCCGCTGACCGTCGACCGGCTGGCGGCGCGGGCCAGCATGTCGGGGCGCAGTTTCGCCCGGCACTTCCGCGCAACCACCGGCACGACACCCCATCGTTGGCTGCTGGAGCAGCGGCTGCAGCGTGCGGAGTTGTTGCTGGAGAGCAGCGATCTGACGGTGGATGCGGTGGCGGCCCGGGCGGGCTTCGGCAGCGCGGACACGCTGCGGCACCACTTCGCCGGCAAGCGCGGCACGACCCCGCGAGCGCACCGGCTCGCCTTCGGCTGAGCAGGATGAGCCGGGCGAGGCCAGCCGTCTGCTGGACCATGCCGCTTTCCGCTCGGCGGGCTTTGATTCGGCGTAGTCCTGATCGCAGGGGGTTGTCGAGACCACGTCGGTGCGTGGTCACCCCGCACTCCCGGAATCCTTGATGGACTGTCTGTCGCGGTCACTGCGGGCGGGGTCGCTCATAGATCCTTTGCCATCTAGACTGCGGCGCAATCGCCTACCGGGAGCGCTCTCGATGCCATACCAGCTCGGCCCGCTGCGGGCCGGCCTCGTCGTTCTCACCGTCATCGCCGCCGGATCGGTCGCCAGCCCAGCCGCCGCGGCAAGCTGGGGCTACGCGACAGCGGGCGCCACGAAGGTCTCCTTCGCCGCCGACTACAAGGCCCAGAACAAGGTCGTCATCACCCGGTCCGGGCGCACCGTGACCATCGACGACCGGGTTGCCATCCGGCCCGGCAAGGGATGCAAGCAGGTCAAGGGCGACAAGACCAGGGTCCGCTGCACGACCACGAAAACGCCCACCGTGATCGTCGTCAAGACGTACGACCGCAACGACTCGGTCGTCAACAAGAGCGACCTGAGGATGAACGCCACGGGTGGCTCCGGCAGCGACAAGATCGTCGGCGGCCCCAAGAGAGACGTTCTCAACGGCGACGACGTGTGCGACATGTCGCCCGGCAACGACAAGATCTACGGCGGCGGCGGCAACGACGTGATCGATGCCGGCGAGGGCTCCGACTACGTCTCCGCCGGTGACGGCAACGACCAGTTGTACGGCGACGGCGACTGCATCGACACTCCCGACCGCTCGGGCAACGACACCCTCCTCGGCGGCAACGGCAACGACACCCTCCTCAGCGGCGACGGCAACGACCGCTTGTACGGCGGCAACGGCAACGACTTCCTCCACGGCTCCAACGGGGCGGACCGTGTCGAGGGCGGCGCCGGCAACGACGTCTTCTCCGGCGACGCCGGCGCGGACATCCTCCTCGGCGGTTCGGGGCGGGACTCCGTCAACTACTCGGGCTACACCAAGCCGGTCAGCGTGGACCTGGACGGCGCGTCCAGGGATGACGGGGCTGCCGGTGAGCACGACACCGTCGGTTCCGACATCGAGATCCTGATGGGCGGCGCCGGCAACGACCGCCTGGTCGGCAACGCGGCCGCCAACGAGATCGACGGTTTCGGCGGCGGCGACGTCATCCTCGGCGGGTCCGGCAACGACCTGCTCGACGGCGGGGACGGCGACAACAAGATCTACGGCGAGGCCGGCAACGACATCCTGCACACCGGCTACGGGGTCAACACCCTCTCCGGTGGCGCCGACGACGACACCTGCATCAGGAAGCCCGCCGACACCCTGATCTCCTGCGAGAACCCGCAGCCCTGGTGATCCGACCGGCCGATCGGTGCTGACGGTCATGGATCTCCGGCGGGAGGAAAACCGGTCCGGCGCAAGGCGACGACGTGGGCGTCAGACCGATTAGGACATTTATCGTACGTACGGTTGAGCCGGCCGACGCTCGACGGCCCACTGTGGACCCCCGGCGTTCCCGGTGAAGCGCCCGCTCCGCGTATCGGCTCCTCGGCCCCGTGGCCTCCCGGCGTACACGTGGCCGGATCGCGGCGCCCGTCGGGAGTCGTGTCGGCGCGACAGTCCTCGATGGCCGAAAGGCGCCCGGACATAGGTGGCCGTAGAGGTCGCGGGGCTGCCACGGCCTCCCGGCGAGGGTGATGGCCCGGCCGGTCGGGATGTTCGCGGCAGGCGCCGCACCAGCTCGCCAGGCGTGAGAAATCGCGGGCTGGCCGGGGCCTCAGGGTGCTCCCGCTGGGCCGCGGGCGTGTCTTCCACGAGAGGTGGAATGTGAGCATGCGGTTGCGGTCCTCACGTCCCACTGGCGGGTCAACTTTCTCCCAAATGTCCGTAAATGTGGCGTTTATGCAGGTTGTTGGCCCAGAATCGTGTTCGGCGGTGCTTCCAAGCCGCCACTTTGAAAGGAATCTCATGCGTCGTTCTGTCCTTTACACCGCCGGCCTGATGATCGCCGGAGGCGCGAGCCTCCTCTTTGCCGGGCCCGCCGCCGCGGCGCCCAGCACGACGGCCTCGTTCTGCTGCAGCTACCCGTCGTACCCGTCCTACTCGTCCTCCAACTACCAGTACCTGGGCCAGAGCAACTACTCCAACCAGACGACGCTGAACAACGTCGGAAACCCGCAGCTCGGTCTGGTCAACTTCAACGGCGGCGGCAGCGCCGGATCGAGCAACTACACCTCCCAGTTCGGTGGCATCAGCAACGGCTGGTAGTCGGAACGCGACCGGTCAGGCATCACCTGGCCGGTCGCGGTTCGGGCACGAACTCGTGCAAGTGCCGTCGCCGGACCGGTTCGAGTGTCCAGACACGACGGAGATGGTCGGTGCGCGTGACCCGCTCCGGACATCTATCAAGCCGTCGCGGTCGCGGTCACGCTGGTGCGAGCCACCGGCCGGCCGAGTGCGGGGCAACTTCTGAGAGCTTCATCCCGAATGTGTTTTAAGACATAGATGTAATGGTCTGGTATCAGGGCTCACCCACCGCTGCTTTCGCATCGCGGGGTTTGGAAGGAAAAATCATGCGTCGTACGGTTCTCTACCCGGCTGGCCTGATGATCGCCGCAGGCGCGAGCCTGGCACTCGCGGGCCCCGCGAGCGCCGCGCCCAGTGCTTCGGCGAGGAACTGCTGCAGCTACTCGCATCAGGGCCCGAGCAACCAAGGCCGGTCGTTCGCCCCGTACCGGCAGAGTCAGCAGTTCGCACCTCGGGGCGGCGGCTTGAACCTTCAGAACCTGGTGCAGATCTCCGTGACCAACCAGATCGTGCTGAACAACGTCGGCAACACCCAGATCGGCGCGGGTAACTACAACGGTGGCGGCAGCGTCAACTTGAGCAGCTTCACCTCCCAGTTCGGCGGGATCTTCGGCGGCCGGTAGCGATGGTCGCGGTCGGGCGAACGCCTGGCCGGACACGGTCGGCAGCGCCGGGCATCTCTGCACCACCCGGTGCCGGCGGCCGCTTCGGAGCAGTAGGTGGGGGTTCGAATCCCTCGGGAACACCAGACCAGAGGCGGTCCTGAACTGCGGAAACGTAGTTCAGGATCGCCTTGTCGTCCGCAGCGGGAGCGGCCGGCCCGCGACCCCGGTCCATGCGCGTCCCGACGGAGCCGTCCGGGCGCTGGCGCTGTCGTCCCCGTGATGTGGGAGGCCGCCGCGCGCAGCGTGGGGTAGCAGTAGTCGCCGTCGGGGCCGCCGGCGAGCAGGTCCTTCAGGTTGCTGCCCCTGCGGCTCGGGAGCATTTGTGCCGTCCGGTTCGGAAGTATGTGCATGTCGGCATTAGGGATTGCTTATGCAGCTGTTTTTCTGTACCGCTGCCCGTGAGCCGGGGCGGTAGCGATAACCAGCGGTTTGCCGGAGTGCCGTAATGCGCAAGTGGGCAGGGTTCCCGGCGGTTTTTCCATCGACTTCGCGGGTGCTGAGTCGTGGGCGACGAGGGGGCCGGGGATGCCGTCATTGGCGCGGATTGGCCCAGTTTCCGATGCGGGGGCGGGTGTTGAACCGGACGGCTTCGGTACCGCACCGGCGCGGTACCGGCTGATGGGGTGGCCTGGGGCTCGACGCGGTGGTCTATGCGGAGAGACGCGACGCCATGTGGTGGGAGCAGGGCGGATGCTGGCGGCTGTCGGCCCGCAGATCCGAATAGGACAGAATTACCTTCTAAACTGATAGGTCATACAGTCAATGGGGAGAATGAACTGTCCGGTTCGCGTGCTTGAGTGAGCGCGACGACCGTAAGTCAGCAATGACCAGTTTTGCGAAAACTCCTATGCAATTAGCAGACCTGATTAATCGGGAGTGCTATATATTGCTGTCGATAGCGGAGGCCGATCCGGACGGACTGATCGTCTTCGGAAGTCGCGTCGCGACCACCGAGTGAACGCTTGTCGGTTCCATCACCGTCCAGCGGTCAGCTCCCATCGGCCACCGACTACGGGGGGAACGATTGGTGTGGCTTCCGATGCACGGCAGAGTCAGCCGGCTCTACGCGCGTCAAGCACTGCGGCGCTTTGCTGTGGCACTGCTGATCTGTGTGATGTTGGGTGTGAGCCTGGTCGCCGCGGTGCGGGTGATCCAGTCCGGTGATCCGGAGATCACGCTCTTCGCCGCCACCGCTCTGGTTCTCGTCGGTTCCTACGGCACTGCCGGGATGATCCTGATCGGGTCGGCCGCCAACCTCCTGGCCGGCGCGCTGTTCCTCGCGGTCGCCATGATCTGGCTGGCGCGGAGCATCGGGCCGCTGCACGGCGTGACGGGCACCGGCATCGCCGCCGCCGCGCATCCGCTGATCTGGACGCTTCTGGTGGTCATCCTGGTCACCCAGCCGCACCGCCGTACGCGTACCCGGTCGGACCGCCTTCTGTTGACGGTCGCGCTCGGCGGCCTGCCGGTGCTGATCGTCGACGGCCAGCTCGCGCCGTCCAGCCCGATCGACCCGTGCCTGGCCTGCCTCCCCTCGCCGGGCTGGGCCGCCGAGCCGTACCTTCCGCTTGCCGCACGGCTGGTGGTCTCGGTGGTGGCGATCTGGCTCGCCGTCCAGCTGATCCGGCGGTGGCAGCGCACGCAGCGGATCGTCGCGCTGCCGGGCGTGCTCCTCTGTCTCCAGGTGAGTGCCGCCGCGTTGGTGCCGGTGCTGACCGTTCCGACGCAGGCGGCCTGGCTGGTGGGCAACGCGGCCGGGGTGATCCTGCAGATCCTGATCCCACCGCTGGCCCTGCTCGCCAACGCGCGGGGCTGGCAGGCCGATGCCGAACTCTGGGAACGCCGGTATGAGCAGGAGGCGCAGAACGGCCGCAGCCGGGCGCGCAGCGAGATCGAACGGGACCTGCACGACGGTGCGCAGCTGCGGTTGATCAACGCGACGCTGCTGGTACAGATGGCGCGCAAGGCCGCGCGGGGCACCGCCGAGGCCGACTTCCACCTGGACACGGCGGCCACGGAGCTGGCCATGGCGCTGACCGAGCTGCGGTTGCTGAGCCGGGGACTGCGGCCGCCCGCTCTGAGCCGGCGTGAACTGCACGAGGCGCTGGCCGTGCTGACCGCCAACACGCCGGTGACGGTGCGGATCGAGGGGCGGCCCCGCCTGGTTCCGCGTGCGGTGGCGGAGGTCGCCTATTTCATCGTGGCGGAGGCGTTGACCAACGCGGTTCGGCACGGCGGCGCCTCGACGGTGGTGATCCGGATGCGCAAGGAACAGCACTGCCTGCACCTGGAGGTGTGCGACGACGGCTCCGGCTCGCCCCGGATCCTCACCGGTGAGGGCGGCCTGCACCATCTCAGCCGCCGCGCCGAGGCGCTCGGTGGCCGGATCGAGCTGGAGAGCCGGCCCGGGATCGGTACGACGTTGCGGACGGTGATCCCGTGCGGATCGTCATAGCGGACGATGCGGTGCTGATCCGGGAGGGCTTGTCAGCTCTCCTGCGGCAGGCCGCGATGACCGTGCTCGCCTCGGTGAACGACGCCCGCGAGCTGCTGGACGCGGTGGCCGCACACCGGCCGGACGCGGTGATCGTCGACATCCGGATGCCACCGACCTACACCACCGAGGGTCTGGTCGCCGCTGAGCGGATCCGGCGGGATTACCCGGGGATCGCGGTGCTGGTCCTCTCCATGCACATCGAGACGGAGTACGCGCTGGCGATCGTCAACTCGGGTGGGGGCGGCGTCGGATACCTGCTCAAGGAGCGCATCCTCGACGTCGAGCAGGTGGTTGCCGCGTTGCGCGAGGTGGCGAACGGCGGAGCGGTCATCGATCCGGCTCTGGTCGAGGAGCTGATGGCCCTGCGCCGGAGGGGTGGCCGGATCGACCGCCTGACCGTTCGGGAACAGGAGGTGCTCGCACTGATGGCGCAGGGGCTGACCAACCGGGCGATCGCCGACCGCCTGCACCTGAGCAGCAAGACCATCGAGTCGTACGTGACGAGCATCCTGGAGCGGCTGCAGATCGACGCCACGGAGGGCGTGCACCGGCGGGTGCGGGCGGTGCTCATGTATCTGCGGTCCAACAGCTCCGTCGACCGAAGCGGGTAGCGCGGGCGGCGGTGAAAAACCGGCGTCATGAGGCAGGGATTCCCCGGTACCCGCGAAGGCTGCCGATCGCTACGTTTCCATCACTGTCCGCTTGGTGCGGGCCGGTGTACGTGCGACACGACGGCAAAACACGGGGGAGAGATCATGCTGGACGGGGCTATGGAACCGGAGCCGAAGGTCATCGAGGCCGAGGGTGCGGGCTGGCGCCTGGCGACACGGCTGATCAGATCCGCGCGGGACGAGGTCCTCGCGCTGATCCCGGCCAACTGCGCTCTGTTGTCCGGACCGGAGCCGGGCCGGATCCGGCAGCCCAGGGCCGGATGGCTCGGCTCCGCCCGGGTGCGCGCGGTGGTGGCCGGAGAGACACTGCTGGACCGGGGTGCCCGGCTGCAGGCCCTCCTGGGGGTCCGGGCCGACGTGCGGAGCGGCAAGCACTCGCCGACCCTGATGGTTGTGCTGGACCGCAACCTGGCGATCGTGTCACGGGGCGGGGACATGTCACCGCTGGCGATCCGCTCGCCCACCGCGGTGCAGACGCTGGTGACGATCTTCCATCACCACTGGTCCGAGGCTCGGGCGGACCAGCGCGACCTGCACGGCAGGCTCAACTCGCTGCAGCGTGACGTGCTGCGGCGGCTGGCCGGCGGGGCCACCGACGACGTGGTCGCGCGGGCGCTGGCGGTGTCCACCCGTACCGTGCAGCGGCAAGTCACGCAGATCATGCAGATGGTCGGGGCCCGCAGCCGGCTCGAGCTCGGCATCCAGTTGGCCGTGCACGGCCTCTACGAGCAACCTGCGGTACCGCAGACGGTCTGAGAGAACCACGAAGGTGGCGGCACCGCTCGGGCGCCGCCACCTTCGTGGTTTCCGCACTCGTCCACCGGCGCCCTATGCGCACTCCACCAGGCCGGAGCGGATGGCGGTGACCACCGCCGAGGTCCGGTTGGTGCAGCCGAGCTTGAGCAGCACTCCAGCGACCAGCCGCTTCGCCCCGTGGTCGGAGATCTTGAGGCGCCGGGCGATCTGTTTGTTGCTCAGCCCCTCCACCAGCAGCAACAGCGTCTCGTGCTCACGCGGCGTCAGCGTGATGCGCGCCATCGACGATGGCGTACGCCGGATGCCGGCCCGGGCCAGCAGCTGTTGTGCCAGGACCGCGGGCATCGGTACCTCACCGGTCATGATGGCCCGTAGCGCGTTCTCCAGCGTGCGACCGGACAGATCCTGTTGGAGCAGGAAGCCGTCCACCACCACCCCGTCGGCCAGCACCGCCTCGGCGGCACGGGCGTCGTGGATCAGCATGACGATCTTGCTGCCCGGTGCGACCAGTGCGGCGGTTGCGATGCCCGCCACGCCGTCGGCCGCGTTGACGACGAGCACGTCCGGCCGCTCGTCGACGGCCTCGGTCAGCAGCTCCGGCATCGAGCGGTAGGCACGGACGGACGTGGTCAGGGCGAGACCGCGGAGCGCCACGCTGAGGCCGTCCCGCAGGATGTCGTTGATCATTACCAGTGCGATGCGGAGGCTTGCCGACTCGCGGTGCGGACGGTGTTCGACGATCGTCGCGGTCATGACCGCGCTCCTCTCACTCGGAGTCACACGAATCATCGAATCCGACGACGGTACGCCCCATCCAGGACCGTGTCTCGTTCCGGACACGCTCCCCGGGGCTCATCGGGCGTGACAGGTCTCCAGCAGGCTGCCGAGCACCTTGCCGAACTCCGGTGAGGCCAGATAGTTGCGAGCGCCACGCAGTCGCGGGTCGCAGTCCAGTGACACCTTTCCGGTGATGCCGGCCGGACCGCTCCTGGCCGCCAGCACCAGGGTGTCCTGCACGTCGGTGACGTCCACCCAGGTGACCGGGCCGGACGTGGGCCACTCCCCGGCCGGGGGGTGCGGGGAGCCCAGGGTGATCAGCGCCGGAACTGCGGCACCGGTGCCGGCCAGGGCCAGCGCCGCAGCTACCCCGCCCAGGCAGTGGCCGATCACGATCTCGGTGTCCGGGGTGAGCGCCGCGCGTACGTCGTCGACCGCCGGATGCGCGGCCGCGGGGCCGGTGGCGAAGGCGCGGACCTGTCGCAGGGTGCCGGTCAGTTCCTCGGCCGTCAGGCCGCAGAAGTATCGGGACCAGGCCAGCCGCGCAGCCAGCGCATCCTCGTCGGCGGGCTGCGTACCGGGCTCGGTGTCGAAGGTGGCGGCCTGCCAGCAACGCCGCAGCAGCGCGAGATCGGCGGCCGGATCGCTGTCGCCGAGGACCGGTACGCGGTCCGGCGCGTCGAGGTTGACCAGGGTGGCGTCCGGTGCCACGGCCGGGTGACCGGCCAGCACCAGACCGTCCTGGATGGAGCTGATCCACTCCCGGCGGACCGAGTCGTCGCTACGCTGCGGTCCGCCGGTGCCGTGCACGATGAGCAGCCGGGGCATCCGTTTCTCCTCTCGGTGGAGCGGGTTCAGGCGAACGCGGGCAGCCGGTAGCCGTACCGCTCGACCCGCTCGGCGAGGTCGGCGAGGTCGTCGTCGGCCCCCGGGCCCTGCCGCCAGGCCCGCAGGTACCGGGTGTTCGTGTCCTGGTCCAGGTCACCGACGTCGAAGGTGGGCGGAATGCCGGCGAAGGTGGCGATGGTCTCCAGCGTCCGGTCCGGTTCCGTCATCAGGTCCTCGTAGCGGACGGTCAGCAACGCGTCCAGGTGTGTGGCGTCGGCCCGGGCCAGGTCGTGGGCGTGCAGCCAGTGCTCGACGAGTTGCCGCACGGTCAGCGCCGGCGTCCACTTCCGGGTGCTCATCGCCACCCCCAGCGGATGCCGGGTGACCAGCACGAATCGGGAACCGGGGAACAGCCGCTGAAAGAAGCGGAAGCGCAACAGGTTGGGCGGCGACTTCTCCAGCAGCACCGGGCGGCCGGGGTCCAGGTAGCGGCCCCACTGCTCGCGCAGCAGCCGGGCGGTGGCGGGGGTGGCCAGCTCGTGGTGCTCGGTCATGTGCGCCCCGGGTGCGTACGCGAACCGCCCCGGACCGCCGTGCTGCTCGTCGTAGGGGCAGACGGTCTGCAGGTACTGGCCCTCGTCCATCGGCGCGCCGGTCTGCCGGAACCCGGCCACCCGCGGATTCGTGCCGACCAGTGCGGCCAGCAGGGTGGTGCCGCTGCGGTGCATGCCGCCCATGAACAGAAAACGCCCGTGCATCACACGGTCTCCTCGAAATGGTCACGGTGCAGGACCTCGCCGACCGAGCGGCCGAGAGCCTCGTACGCCGGGGCCCACGCGACGAAGCTGCCCCGTCGCAGGGTGGGCAGTGGGTCGGGGTGGCTCAGGTAACCGCCGCCGGTTGCGGTGACCAGTGCCCGGCCGGCGGCGGTGTCCCAGTCGTAGACGTCCGCGTTGGCAGCCAGGTCGGCGCGGCCGGCCGCGACGTACGCCAGTGCCAGCGCCGACGAACCGAGCCGTCGCACGTCCGCGGCGGCGGTCAGCAGCGCGGCCAGCAGGTCGGTCTCGGCGGCGGCCGGCGGCCCACCGGCGTTCGGGATGTCGCACAGCACCAGCGGTGGTACCGGCGACTCGGACGTCCGCGTGGGCAGCGGTGTGCCGTTCAGCCACGCGCGGCCGTCCGCCGCGGTGAACAACTCCTCGTGTATCGGGTCGTAGACACAGCCACCCACGGTCCGGCCCGCGATCCGCAGGCCGATCGACACGCAGAAGAACGGGATGCCCCGGACGAAGTTGTACGTGCCGTCGATCGGGTCGACGAGCCACACCGGATCGCCCGCCCCGATCGTGGCGCCGCCCTCCTCGCCCACCACCGACGAGTGCGGAGCAGCGCCGTGCAACGCAGCCCGGATCAACTCCTCCGCGGCGAGGTCGACCGTGGTCACCACGTCGTGGGCCGCCTGCTTCGTGGACGTCCCGATCGGGCCGCGGAACCGGTGGCGGATCTGGCGGCCGGCGTCCACAGCGGACTGCGCCGCCACGTCGATGAGGTGCTGCACGGTGCTGGTCACGGCGCCACGCTAACCGCGTCCTCACGGCGCCACGCTGCCCGGACGTGCCAGCCGTCCGGGCATACCCATTCGTCGTGGCCGATCGAGGCTCCCGGTGCGGCCGCCGGATCCCGAGCATTGGCGCAAGCGGTCGGCGGTCGACGGGACCGGGGGATCGGCCGCACTCGAGAGGCGGAACGATGGCAGAAAGTTCAGGCGACGGCCGACGGTTCGGACGTTCGCCCGACCGGCCGCGTGGTGCTCAGCACTGGGCCGCTGAGCAGGAAGTGATCGGACCCGGTCTGCAGGCCGTCATGCTCTGGTCGCAATTGTGCGTCGAGTCCGCCTCCGGCGCGGTCCTGGTCGATGTGGACGGCAACGAGATCATCGACTTCCAGGGTGCCGGCGGGGTCAATTCCATCGGACACGCCAACCCCCGCCTGATTGCCGCGCTCACCGCGGAGCTGGCCACCGCGCCGGCCGGGGCGTTCGGCTCGGCCGGTCGCCGGGCGATGGCTGAGGCACTGCGCGAGTTCCTGCCGCCGCCGCTGGACCGGATTCAGCTCTACAGCGGCGGCACCGAGGCGGTGGAAGCGGCGCTGCGGCTGGCCAAATCGGTCACCGGCAAACATGAGTTCCTGTCGTTCTGGGGTGGCTTCCACGGCAAGACACTGGGCAGCCTGGCGCTCACCGCGGGGGCGCGGGCCGGTCTCGGGCCGCTGCCCTCGGGCTACTTCAGCGCCCCCTACGCCAACTGCTACCACTGCCCGCTCAAGATGACGTTCCCGAGCTGCGGCTACGCCTGTGTGGAGACGGTGCGGGACACCATCAAGGAGAACTCCACCGGTGCGCTGGCGGCTCTCGTCGTCGAACCGGTGCAGGGCCGGTCCGGGAACGTGGTGCCGCCGCCGGGCTACCTGAACGCGCTGGCCTCGGTCGCCGCCGAGTTCGACGCGCTGCTGATCGTCGATGAGATGATGACCGGTTTCGGTCGTACCGGTGAGCCGTTTGCCTTCATGCGCGACGAGGTGGTGCCGGACATCGTCACGGTCGGCAAGGGGATGGGCGCCGGATACCCGGTCACCGGGGTGATCTCCACCGCGGAGTTGATGGCCGCCGCCCCGTTCTCCGACCCGAGCGCGAGCTCGTCCAGCTTCGGCGCGTTCCCGCTGGCCTGCCGGGCTGTCGCCACCACCACCGACGTCCTTGTCGACGAGGACCTGCCCAGCCGGGTGGGCAAGCTCGGCACCGAGATGCTGGCCGCCCTCGAACCGCTTGTCGACGAGTCTCCGCTGGTCGGTGACGTCCGGGGCGCCGGGTTCGCGATCGGCATCGAGTTGGTCGCCGACAAGCAGTCCCGCCGGCCGCTGGACAAGGGCACCTTCCGGGAGACCTTCCTGACGCTGCTCGACGCCGGGGTGCTGGTGATGACGGGCGGCACCACGCTGCGTCTCTACCCGCCACTGAACGTGGACGCGGAGCTGGCCGAGCAGGCCGTCGAGATCATCCGCGGCGTGCTGGTCGACGGCGTGGCACCGCAGCACCTCGAGGAGGAATCGGCATGAGGATCGCCATCATCGGGTTCGGCACCGCGGGGGAGGGCCGGCTGCACGCCTACCGTACGGTCGCCGCCGGCCGGGTCGTCGCGGTGCTCGACCCGTCGCCGGAGCGGCGGGCCCGGGCTCTGCGGCTCGACCCCGGCGTGGTCACCTACGCGACGCTGGCCGAGCTGCTCGCCGCCCAGCCGGTGGATGCGGTCGACATCTGCGCCCCGCCGAACCGCCATGTCGAGCTGGAACGAGAAGCACTCACCGCTGGGCTGCACGTGATCTGCGAGAAGCCGGTCGCGGTGCGTACCGACGAAGCCCTCGACCTGATCAACCTGGCCCGGGAACGTGGCCGGCTGCTCTATCCCGCGCACAACTACGGGTTCTCGCCGATGATGCGGGTGCTCACCGGCGCGGTCACCGGCGGGCGGCTCGGCGGCCCGTTGCGGGCCCGGTTCCAGATCGCCCGCGACTCGCATGCCCGCGGGGTCCCCGGGTGGCAACCGGACTGGCGACGGGACGTCGCGGTGGCACAGGGCGGGATCATGCTCGACCACGGGACGCACTGCGCGTACATGGCCACCCAGCTCTTCGGCGAGGCACCGCGTACGGTCTCCTGCCTCGCGCAGTGGGCGGACGGTGACGCGGCAAGCGGGATGGACCTGGCCGCCCGCCTGAACCTGGAGTTCAACGGTGGTGGGACCTGTGAGATCGATCTGAGCTGGGTCAGCGGCACCCGTTCCAACCGTTACCTGCTCAGCGGTCCAGGTGGTACCGCTGACGTGCACGACGGGGTGGCCGAGGTGCGTACGGCGCACGGGGTGGAGCGGACCGACCTGGCCCCGCCGAGCCGGGATCAGACCCACCAGGAGTGGTTCGGCGGCATGTTCGCCGACTTCGCCGGTCTGGTCGCCGCGGGCACCGGCTGGGACCGGCCGATGCGGGAGGTCGTCACCACAACGGCGCTGATCGAGGCGGCCTACCGGTCGGCGGGCCGTGGTGGGGAGCCGGTCGTCCCGGCCGGCTTCTCGGCCGCGCAAGCGCGGTGACGGCCGCGGAGATCCGGCTGAGCGTGGCAATCATGCACCATCCGCGCCGGCGGGAGCGCATCCCGCCACTGGTGCTCGACTGTGCCCCGCTGGACGCCCGGGTGGTGACCGATCCGGACCCGGACGGGGTGCCGAGCCCGTTGCGTACCGCCAAGGTGGCCTGGCGCTCCATCGCCGAGGGCGCCACCCACCACCTGGTGCTCCAGGACGACATCCGGCTTATCCGGGGCTTCGCCACCCAGGTGCACCGGGCGATCGCGGCCCGCCCGGAACACGGCATCTCGCTCTACTCGCACTGGGACAGCCCGCAGAACTCGTACCTGGTCCGTCGCGCGGTGACCGCCGGCTGGCCGTTCGCGCCGTTGTCGCTGTTCGAATGGACCCCCACCCAAGGGTTCGTCATGCCGGTGAAGCTGGCCCGGGACCTGGCCGACTACCTGGCCGGCATCCCGGACGAGGTCAAGGACGACGACGAGATGGTGGTGACGTTCTGCCGGGAGGCCGGCATCCCGGTCGTCGGAACCGTGCCGCACCTGGTCGACCACCGGTTCGATCCGACGATCGTCGGGCATCCGGGGCGGTTCCACGCCACGGTGTTCCTGCCCGCCCCGGCGTTGTCCCCGGAGTACTGGCAGCTCAGTGTGAGTGCTGAGGAGGCCCTGGCGCGCCGGTGCCGCTCCGGCGAGAAGCTGCCGTACACCGTGCAGTTGCATCGCAGCCGGTGCCTGCTGCGACCGTTGCGGCCGGGCACCGGAGAACCGGTCGAGCACGGGTTCGGCTGGTACTGGGCCGATCACTGCGGCCTGGTCGGGGTGACCGCGAGCCACGTGGTGGACGGGTTCGACGCTCTGATCGAGGTCACCGGGCTGGCACCGGGCCTGCACTGGCGGCTCGCCCTGGAGGTGTGGGCGGCCGGCTACCTGCTCGGCGCGGACGCGGTGCTGGTCCGCCGGGGGGAGGCCGACGGGGTCTGGCCGCCCGCGGCCGTCGGGGCGGGGCTCGCCCAGGCCGCGATGACCAGCTGGATCGCCTCCGGTCTGGCGGAGCCGGACGCCGCCGGGCTGACCGCCGAACACCGGACGGCGCTGGTGGGCATCGGCCTGGCCGGGGTGTCGCAGGGCTGGCTCGGCGGCTGGCAGGAGACGTCGTGACCTCCTGGCATACCTGTTCGGGTACCCCAAGCGCCCGCTCGATCGAGCCTTATGCATATGCCGGATGCGGCGTGACGCTGGTCCGGCACGTCACCGACTCGCGGGGGAGCGTCTGATGTCCGAGCACAAAACGTTCGTCGACCTGCTGCAGGAGCGCGCCGCCGCCCACCCGCAGCGCCCGGCGCTGATCTTCGACGCCGACCCCGGGCAGGGCGACGCCGCGGTGCGTACGGTGCTGTGGGGCGACCTGGCCGCCCGGGCCCGGCAGATCGCCACGCTGCTCGCCGGCACGATCCGTCCCGGTGACCGGGTGCTCGTGCTGAACGAGCCCGGCACCGCCTTCGCGGAGAACTTCCTCGGCGTCCAGCACGCCGGTGCGATCCCGGTCCCGGCACCGCTGCCGGACGGATACCGCCGGCAACGGGAGCGGCTGGCCGGCATCGCCCACAACGCGCAGGTGGCCGCGGTGGTCACCGACGGCACGGCCCTCGGCGCGGTCCGCGAATGGGCGGCCGAGTCCGGGTTGTCCGACGTGCCGTGCCTGGCCTTCGACGACGTCCCCCCGGTACGGACGACAACGTGGCAGCGGCCGGCCGTCGACGGGTCGACCATCGCCTTCCTGCAGTACACCTCCGGCTCCACCAGCGACCCCAAGGGCGTCGTCGTGGACTACGCGAGCCTGCTGCCGAACCTGCGGGCGTTCAACGAGATCCTGGGCGGCACCGAAGGCGTACGGGTCGGCGGCTGGCTGCCGATGTATCACGACTTCGGCCTGATCGGGCAGTTGCTGGCCCCGCTCACCCAGGGCGGCTGCAGCGTCGGGATGTCGGCAACGACGTTCCTCAAGCGCCCCGCCACCTGGCTCCGGCTGATCGACAGGCATGACATCCAGATCTCCCCGGCACCGAACTTCGCGTACGACCTGTGCACGCGGCGGATCACCGACGAGCAGATCGCCGGTCTCGACCTGTCCCGGTGGAAGCGTGCGGTGAACGGCTCGGAACCGGTGCAGGCGGCGACCCTTGCCGCGTTCAGCAGCCGGTTCGCCGCTGCCGGGCTGCGACCGGAGGCCGTCTGCCCCGGGTACGGCCTGGCCGAGATCACGCTCAGTGTCAGCGGAGCCACCATCGGCCGCCCGCCGGTGGTGCTCACGGTCGACGCCGAGCAGTTGGAGCGGCACATCGTGACGACGGTCGCCGCAGGCCACCCCGAGCCGGTCCGTGAGCTGGTCAGCAGCGGCGAGTCCACCCCGGATTTCGACATCAGGATCGTCGATCCGGCCACCCGGCTGCCGCAGCCACCGGACCGGATCGGCGAGATCTGGCTGCGCGGCACCAGCGTCGCCCGGGGCTACTGGGCCAACCCGGCGGCCACCGGGGAGGTGTTCGGCAACGAGCTGGCCGACGGGGAGGGTGGCTTCCTGCGCACCGGCGACCTGGGCCTGCTGCGCGACGGCCAGCTCTACGTCACCGGCCGGATCAAGGAGCTGCTGATCGTCAACGGTCGCAACCTGTACCCGCACGACATCGAGGTGGCGGTACGCACCGTGGACGAGAGCCTGTCCCGGGGCGTCGGCGCCGCCTTCACCGCCGAGGTGCCGCACGAGGAACTCGTCGTGGTACAGGAGTGCCGGGTCAGGTCGCTCGATCCGGCGGCCCGCGCCGCCGTGGTCACCGCGATCCGCCAGGTGCTGTCCCGGGAGTTCGGCACCGGCCCGGTGAGTGTGGTGCTGGTCCGTCCCGGAACGGTGCCGCGCACCACCAGCGGCAAGATCCAGCGTGGACTGGCCCGGATGCTGTTCCTGACCGGTGCCCTCAGCGTCGAGCACGAGCAGCTCACCGACGGTGTGCGGGCCGTACGCCGGGCCGGCGACCGGGTGCGTGCCTGATGGCCGCGCCCACCCTGCCACTGGCCGCGGACGTGGCCCGGCAACTCGACGAGTGGCTCGGCGACCCGGACGATCCGGGCGTCGTCTTCAACCACGCCCGGGTCACCGCCGCGGACGAGATCGAGGCGTTCCCGGACGAGATCTGCGATCACCTGGACCAGCTCGGCCTGCCGGCGCACTACGTGCCGGTGGCGTACGGCGGTGAACTGCGCGGCTTCGACACCCTGGCCCAGGTGCTGCGGGTGATCGCACGCCGGGACCTGACCACGGCCATCGGGCACGGCAAGACGTTCCTCGGCGGGGCCTCGGTCTGGGCTCGGCCACTGCGGGACGAGGCCGCCCGGGTGCAGGCCCGTACGCTCGCCGCCACGATCCTGGCCGGGGTCCCGGTCTGCTGGGCGCTCACCGAACCGGGCCACGGCAGTGACCTGCTCGCCGGCGAGGTCACGGCGGTCCGGCACGACGGCGGGTACCGGGTGACCGGGACGAAGTGGCTGATCAACAACGCCACCCGGGCCGGTGTGGTGTGCCTGCTGGCGCGTACCGACGCCGACGGCGGGCCGCGCGGGTTCACCGTGCTGCTCGCCGACAAGCGGACACTCCCGGCGGACTCGTACCGGTGCCTGCCCAAGGAGCCGACCCACGGTATCCGGGGCGCCGACATCAGCGGGATCACCTTCGACGACGCCCCGGTGCCGGCTGCGGCCCTGGTCGGGGCGCCTGGCACCGGACTGGAGACGGTGCTGCGGGCTCTGCAGTTGACGCGTACCGCGTGCGCCGCGCTGTCGCTCGGCGCGGCCGATCACGCGCTGGCCCTGGTGCGGCGGTACCTGACCGAGCGCCGGCTCTACGGCAGGCGGTTGGCCGACGTGCCGTACCTGCGGCGCGGGGTGGGCCGGCTGCACACCATGCTGTTCCTGGCCGAAGCGGTCACCGCACTGGTCACCCGGGCGGTGACGGCGGAGACCGAGGAGATGGGCGTGCTCGCCCCGGTGCTGAAGGCGTTCGTACCGGAGCTCGTCGATGAATTGATCAGCGGATGCGGCGAGCAGCTCGGCGCTCGCGCCTTCCTGACCGGCATCCCGGACTACGGACGCTTCCAGAAGATCGAGCGGGACCACCGGATCGTCGGGATCTTCGACGGCAGCACCCCGGTCAACCGCAACGCGCTGATCAACCAGTTCCCGCAGCTGGCGCGGGGCTGGCCCGGGGAGCCGGTGGGTGTGGCCCGGCTACGGTCGCTGGCTGACCTGGGGGTGCCGGTGCCCGAGTTGGACCCGGACCGGATCTCGCTGGCCGGTGCGCGGGGATGTCTGCCGCTGCGCGGGCTGGCCGAGGCGGTGGTCGCGGTCCGTGCGGCGGGCGGCCCCTGGGCCCGGGCCGAGGCGCTCCTGACCGCGACTGATCAGGTGCACACCGACCTCGCCGGGTACCGGCCGCGGCCGTACGACGTGGAACCGGACGCCTATGACCTCGCTCACCGGTACGAGCTGTGCGTGGCCGGCGCGAGCGCGGTGCATCTGTGGCTGCACAACCACCGGCAGGCCGGAGCCGATCCGCTGTGGACCGGCGGGCTGTGGCTCGATGCGGTGCTGACCTGGGTGCTGTACCGCCTGGGCGTCGCGCCCGACCATCCGGACAACTACGACCAGGTGTACGCGTCACTGGTCGCCGGCCGCCGCCCCTCCGTGCTCGACCCCGGCGTCACCGAGGAGGCGTGATGACCACCGTGCTGGATCTGGAGAGCCGCTTCGGCGACCCGTGGGACCCGGCGAACCCCCTCGGGAACCGGGCCGTGCTGGCGGCCGACGAGCGGCAGGAGATGTTCGCCGACGGTGAGCGGATGCTCGACGACTTCGGACTCAACGCCGAGTTCGTCCCGGTCGCCCGGGGTGGCCGGATGGCAGGACTGGACCGGCTGATCCGGACGATGCGCTCGGTGTTCCGGCACGACCCCGCGCTGGGCCTCGGGTACGGCGCGAGCTCGTTCATCGCCTCGGTCAACGTCTGGGCCGGCGGCGACGAGGCCCAGCAGCGACGGCTGGCGGAGCTGCTGCTCTCCGGCCGGCGGGTGGCGTCCGTCTACCACGAGCTGGCGCACGGCAACGACTTCGCCCGGGTGGACTTCCGGGCCGACCCGGGCCGGCCCGGCGAGCTGCTGCTCACCGGCCGCAAGGAGGTGGTCACCAACGCGCAGCGGAGCAGCGCGATGGTGATCTTCAGCCGTACCTCGGACGCGCCGGGCGGCCGCAGCCACACCCAGCTGTTCGTGGAGAAGGACGCGCTCCCCCCGGGGCGGTTGCGGTACCTGCCGCGGTTCCACAGCAGCGGGATGCGCGGGGTGCAGCTCGGCGGGATCGAACTGGATCACTGCCCGGTCGACGCGGGCGTGGCCCTCGGCCCGCTCGGCTCGGCCATGGAGGTCGCCCTGCGCTCGTTCCAGCTGACCCGGACCGGGCTGCCGGCGATGACACTGGGCGTGCTGGACACCGGCCTCCGTACGGTGCTGCGGTTCGGCGAGGACCGATGGCTGCGCGGCCGGCCGGTGGGCGCCATGCCGGTGGTCCGTGTCGCCCTGGCCGAGGCGTTCGTGGACCTGCTGATCGCCGACTGCCTGGCCACCACCGTCGCCCGCGCCGTGCACCTGCTCCCCGAGGACACCAACGCGTACGCCTCGGCGGTCAAGTACGTGGTGTCCGGTCGATCCATCCGCGCCATGGCCCGGCTCGGTGAGCTGCTCGGCGCGCAGAGCTACCGGCGCACCGGTGAGTACGGCATCTTCCAGAAGTTGCAACGGGACCTGGCACCGGCCGGATTCGGGCACGCGGCCCGGGTCGCCTGCCTGGCCACCGTCCTCCCGCAACTGCCCCGGCTGGCCCGGCGCTCGTGGACGACCGGCCAGGAACCGCCGCCCGGCCTGTACGACCCGGGCGCCGATCTCCCGGCACTGCCGTTCGACCGGCTCCGGATCGCCTCGGCGGCCGATCCGCTCGCGGCGCAGCTGCTCGCCGCGGCCGAGGCGATGCCGGCCGGTGCTGGCCTGCTGCACGGGCTGGTGCAGCGGTTCGCCGGTGAACTGGCTCGGCTGCGCTCGGCTGCGCTCGGTTTGCGCCCGGCGGACCTGGCGATCGGCGGCGACCCGGCGGCGCTGGACCTGACCGCTCGCTACACCGTGGTGCTGGCCGCCGCCACCTGCCTGAACCTCTGGCTGGCCGAGCAGCGCCGTCCCGCGACCTTCCTGGCCGACCCGGCCTGGGTGACGGCGGCCCTGTTGCGGCTGGCCGGCGAGTTGGACGGCACCTCCACGTCACTGCCCGCCGCGCTGGCCGGCCCGATCCACGCGGAACTCGCCGGCCGGTATGCCGCCGGCCGGGCCTTCGACCTGTCCAACAGCCTGCTGCCCGACCTGCCAAGGAGCCGGAATTGACCTTTTCGCCGAACCAACGGGCCGCCGGACAGCTCCGTCCGTGGCTGCAGGACCGCGTCGCGGATTTCACCGATCGGGACCCGGCCACCATCGACACCGCCGCGCCGCTGGCCGACCTGGGGCTCGACTCGGTGTACGCGCTCGCGCTCTGCGGCGAGATCGAGGATCACCTCGGGGTGTCCCTGGAACCGACGATCGTTTGGGATCACCCGACCATCGACGCGCTCACCGAGTACCTGTGCGGCCTACCGGTGGAGGCCGGCACATGACCGCCCTCGAAGCGGTCTCCGCCTACCTGCCGCCGGAACGGGTGCCGATCGACGCGCTCGCCGGGGAACTGGGCCTGACCGACATCCAGGTCCGGATGTTCCACAGGTACTACGGACTGGCCGAGGTGCTGCGGGAACCGACCGGAACGATCACCGACCTGATGCTCAACGCCGCGGCGAAGCTGTCCGAGCTGCGGGGTCGCGAGTCCCAGGTGCGGTACGTGATACAGGCCCGGACCCTGCAGTCGATAGCGCCGTATCCGGAGGATCCGCTGCACGACGTGGTGGCGGCCCTCGGTCTGCGGCACGCCCAGGCCTTCGCGGTCACCCAGCACGCGTGCGCCTCGGGCCTGCTCGCCGTCGAGCTGGCCGGGCGGCTGCTCGCCGAGGACGGCGACGACGACGCGCTGGCCCTGATCTTCGTCGGCGAGAAGGCGTTCACCCCGTCGGCCCGGATGATCCCGGGCACCGCGCTGATGGGCGAGGGGTGTGCCGCCGTCCTGGTCGGCACCGGCCGGCGTGACCGGCTGCTGTCCTACGCCTCGGCCACGCACGGCGAGTTCAACGCCGGGCTGTCCCTGACCGCGGAGATGTCCCTGGAGTTCCAGCAGCGCTATCCGGACGCGCTCGCCGAGGTGATCCTCGCCGCGGTGGCGCGCGCCGGGATCACCGTCACCGACCTCGACCTGGTGTTGCCGCACAACGTGAACCGGGTGTCCTGGGTGCGGGTGGCGCGCAAGGTCGGCATCCCCGTGGAGCGCCTGTTCCTGGACAACATGCCGGTCACCGGCCACTGCTTCTGCGCCGACTCCTTCCTCAACTACGTGGCGGCCCGCGACCTGGGCCGGCTGCGGCCCGGCGACCACTACCTGATGGCCGCGGTCGGGCTGGGTTCGACCTTCTCCGCCTCGGTCTTCGAGCACTGAGAGGACGTTATGACGACGACACGGGAACCCTTCGTCCGACGGCTGCGGACGGCTCTGCTGGGCACCGCCCGGACTCCACTGGTATTTCTCGGCAACTTCGAGGTGGAGCAGCGGTGGGGAGGTGACGAGCTCGGCCTGCCCCGCATCGCGCTGACCGCCGGCGACGCGATGGTGAACCGGATGGACGAGTTCGCCCTGCTGCTCGCCGGCCCGGACGACTACGTGGTGCTCAAGGACCGGCCCGACCCGGAGCACCTGGCCTATCTGGCGGCGCTCGGGCTGGCCCTGCCGCATCTGCTGATCACCGACCGGCAGGACCCGCACCACACGGTGACCCAGGACGCGCTGGACAGCCCGGCTCTGCTCGCCCGGTTGTCCGCCCTGGCCGGGGTGGCGGCGCTCGTCCCACACGGGGTCTCGGTAGACGAGGAAGCGCTCGCCGCGCGTACCGGGGTGGCGCTGGCCGGGTCGCCGGCTGCCGTCTGCAAGGCGGTGAACGGCAAGATCTACAGCCGGCGGATCGCCACCGAGTTGGGGTTGCGCCAGTCCGTGGGCTGGACCTGCGAGACCGTCGAAGAGCTGGACGAGGCCGTGGAACACGCGCGGGAGCTGCTCGCGGCCGGGCGAACGGTGGTGCTCAAGGACTCGTACGGGGTGTCCGGCAAGGGCCTGCTGGTGATCCAGGACGAGGCACGCCTGGGCCAGATCCACCGGAAGCTGCACCGCCGGGCCGACCGTTCCGGCGATCACCGGCTGGCGCTGCTGGTCGAGGAGTGGGTCGACAAGACCATCGATCTCAACTACCAGTTCACCGTGTTCCGCGACGGCGGGGTGCACTTCGACTTCGTCAAGGAGGCGGTCACCGCCGGCGGCGTACACAAGGGGCACCGGATGCCCGCTGGGCTGACCTCGCGGCAGCTCGCGATCGTGCGGCAGAGCGCCGCGGTGCTCGGCGCCCGCCTGGCCCAGGACGGCTACCTCGGGGTGGTCGGGGTGGACGCGATGCTCGATCCGGAGGGTGGGGTCTACCCGGTTGTGGAGATCAACGCGCGCAGCAACATGTCGACCTACCAGATCGGGCTCCAGGAGCACCTGGTGCCGGCCGGGTGGAGCGCGCTGGCCCGGCAGTACCCGTTGCGCGTGGTGCAGCCGATGCGCTTCGGCGAGGTGCGCGACGCGCTCGGGCCGTTGCTGCTCAGCGGCGCCGGCGAGGCCGGGATGGTGGTGCAGAACTTCTCGACCGTGAACGCCCTGGTACGAGCGGGCACGGGCCCGGCCGAGGGCCGCCTGTACGGCTTCCTGATCGCGCCGACGGCCGGCGAACTGATGGCGATGGACAGCGAGATCGCGGACCGCCTGGCGGCCGTGACGGAAGGAGTACGACGGTGACCGGCGAAGTGGCGATCCAGGGTGTGCCGATGTCCGAACTGGCCGAGCGGTTCGGCACCCCGTTCTACGTGTACGACGGTGACAGCCTGCGCGGGCAGTACCAGGACCTGCGCGAGCGGCTGCATCCGGCGATGGAGATGTTCTACTCGCTGAAGGCCAACCCGAACGTAGCCGTCTGCGCACTGCTCGGTTCCCTGGGTGCCCGCGCTGAGGTGTCGTCCATGGTGGAGCTGCGGACCGCGCTGGCCGCCGGGGTGGCTCCGGGCGACATCATCTTCCTGGGCCCCGGCAAGAGCCGCGCCGAACTCGAGGCGTGCCTGGCGGAGGGCATCTTCGCGCTGGTCTGCGAGTCGTTCGGGGAACTGGCGATGATCGACGAGCTGGCCCGGGAGCGGGGCTGTATCGCCCCGGTGATGTTGCGGATCAATCCGAGCTTCGCGATCAAGGGCTCCGGCCTCACCATGGGCGGCAAGCCGCGTCAGTTCGGGATCGACGAACAGCAGCTCTTCGACGAGGCCGACCTGGTCAAGAACCATCCCGGGGTACGGGTCCTGGGGGTGCACGCCTACATGGGCACCCGGATCCTCGACCCCGAGGTGATCGCCGAGAACGCCCGCCGCATCATCGACCTGGCCGAGCGGCTCGCCGAGCGGCTGGACTTCGTCCTGGAGGCCGTCGACGTGGGCGGCGGCCTCGGCGTCGGCTACTTCACCGGGGAACCGGACCTCGACCCGGCCGCGGTCTCTGGCCTGCTCAACCCGGTGGTCGAGGCGTTCCACGCCGCGCACCCCGGTGCCCGGTTGCTGCTGGAGCTCGGCCGGTACCTGGCCGCGCCGTGCGGCACCTACGTCACCCGGGTGCGGTACGTGAAGACGTCGATGCAGGAGCGTTTCGCGGTGACCGACGGCGGCACCAACCATCACATGGCGGCCGTCGGCATCGGGTCGTTCGTCAAACGCAACTTCCCGATGCGGCTGCTCAACCGGGCCGGTACGGACCCCGGCCCGTGGAACGTCACCGGCCCGCTGTGCACCCCGAACGACACCGTCGGACGCAACGTGGAACTGCCCGAGCTGCAGCCGGGGGACCTGGTCGGTGTGCTGCGCTCCGGCGCGTACGGCCCGAGCGCCTCACCGGTGCTCTTCCTCAGCCACGGCCACCCGGCCGAGGTGCTGGTGGACGGCGGCCACGCCCGCCTGGTTCGCCGCCGCGACACCGTCGAGGACCTGCTCAGGACGCAGATCCTCGGCTGACCACCCATTCCGACCGGCACACAGGAGGACCACCATGACCATGGCTTCGGAAGCCACCGTCGACCGCGCCGCGGTCGTCGACCATGTGATCGACGCTGTCGTCGCCGTGCTGAACCGTGACTCGGTACAGGTCACCGAGCAGACCCGGCTGATGGACGAGCTCGGCCTGGACTCCACGAACGTCCTCGAACTGCTCATGCACCTCGAGGACCGGCTGGACATCATGATCGACTCGGACACGCTGGAGCAGCACCACTTCGAGTCGGTCGGCACCCTCGCCGACTATGTCCTCGAACAGGGTCTGGCCTGACCGGCGATGTTCCTGTCCATTGCCTCGCCGGCGCCGGCTCGTACGGGCCGGCTCCGGCCGGTTCAGGTGATCGCCCGCCGGTTCGGCCCCGACCCGGAGCCGTACCGGGACGATCCGCTGCTCGAGGAATACCTCTCGGACATGACCGAGCTGTACGGCCGCCGGTTCGACCGGGATCGGCACGCGGCCGCCAGCCGGAACTCCTTCACCACGATGGCGGACCAGCTGGTGCGTGACCTCGACCTCGCGGTGCCGGTGGATCTGGTCGTCATCGCGCACTCCACCCCGGACGCCGACCCGCGCCGGGTCACCGCCTGCTACCTCAACGAGCTGCTACACGGTGATCCGCTCGCCTTCGCGGTGTCCGACCAGGGGCCGGTGGCACCGTTCACCGCCCTGCGGCTGCTGGGGACCTACTCCGGCGACTTCCCGGGCTGCCGGGCGTTGCTGCTGGTCCTGGAGCAGACGACGATGTCGTACGAGGTGACCGGGGCCCGCTACCCGGTGCCCGGACACGACATCGGGGTGGCGGTGCTGCTCGAACCGGCCGGCTCCGACGGGGTCAGCGTGCACCAGTGCCCGGACGTGACACCCGCAGCGGCCGGGGCGTTGCTGGACGATGTGGTTCCGGCGGACGCCGTTCTGATCACCGGGCGGGGTATGACTGCCGCACGCCCGTCGGTCCCGGCGCCGGATCTGGGGGCGGCCGGCGTCTGGGCCGAGTTCGCCCAGCGCCGGGCGGATACCGCGGGTCCGATCGCGGTGGCGGACCACGACCCGGTGTCGGGCACCCTCTGCGTCGCGGTCTTCGCCGGTACCGAGCCGGAGGTGCGGTCATGAACGCCGACCAGGCCCGGCGGTCAGCCCGGGCCCACGGGCTGACCGCAACGCTCACCACGATGCACGACACACTGCCGGAGCGGGTCCTGCCGTGCGGCCCGTCCGGCTGCTGCGTGCTGCCCGAACCGGCGCTGCACGACGTCGCCGGGGTCTGGACCGCGGGTACGGTCGCCGTGCTCGACCCGGCCGCCGTCGAACGGCTCGGCAGGGTCGAGACACCGGACGGCCCGCTCGCCGCGGTCCGCTACCGGGGCGCACCGGGTCCGGCCGGCGTTCCGGCACCCTGGTCGGACTGGCTGGCCCGGTTGGCCGGGCTCCGGCTCGGACTGTCCGAGGCGCTGCTCGATGCCACGGTCGCCCACCTCGGCGACCGCCGCGTCGGCGACACCCCGCTGCTGCTGCAGCAAATGATCAAGGGTGCCCTGGCGGACGCGGTCACCGAACAGATCGAGATCAAGATCCAACTGACCGGTACGCCACCGCCGGCCGAGTCCCTGGCTGCCCTGCACCGGCAGATCACCATGACCGACCGGATGCTGCTGCGTCTGCTCGGCGCGAGCGGGTTCACCGCGGACGGGCCGGGCGCGGTGGTCAACGCGTCGGAGTTGCTCGCCGACGCCTGGATCGGTGGAGAGGGGTGGGTACCGTGATCGAACTGGACGACCGGCTCGGCACCGCTCGGGTGCACGCCCGGGACTGGGCGCGCGATCTGCGCGGGACGGCACTGGAACTGGACCGTGATCCGGACACCGTGTACCGGTGCCTGGACAACCCCGCCGTACGGCACCTGTCCCGCATGCTCATCCCGGAGCGGTGGCTGCCGGACCGGACGCTCATCGGCGGATACCGGTTCGACGGTATGACCGCCATGGAACGGGTGGTGTTCGCCGAGGAGATCGCCGCCGGTGACGCCGGCATGTTGCTCGCGTCTCCCGGCGCCTCGCTGTCCGGAGTGCTCATCGATCTGCTCGCCGACCAGGAGCAGAAGGAGTGGTTCTACGGCCGGCTGCTGGCCGCGCCGACCTGGACCTTCTTCGCGCTGACCGAACCTGATCACGGATCGGACGCGGGTGCGATGGGTACCGCGCTGGATCCGGACGGTGAGGGGGGCCTGCTGCTGCGCGGTGCCAAACGCTACATCGGCAACGGCGCCAGGGCTCAGGTCGGCGTCGTCTTCGCCCGGGACCGGCCTGGCCCGCTCGGCGCCACCGCGGTGCTCGTCGACACTGGCGCGCCCGGTTTCAAGGCCGAGCCGATCCCGACGATCGGTCTGCGCGGCGCCCAGCTCAGCGCGATCACCCTGGACGGCGTGCCGGTCCCGGCCGCCCGGGTACTCGGTCGCCACCTCAGCCCCACCCGGCGGGGGGTGTGGAGCGGCGTGCAGATGTTCAACCGGCTACGTCCGGGCGTGGCGGCGATCGCCCTGGGCATCGCCCGGTCGGCGCACGACTACGTCGCCGAGCAGCGCAGTTCGCTGTCCAAGGCCGAACGGCTGCGCTGGGAGCGGACCGGCCGACGGATCGACGGGGTGCGGCAGCTCATCTGGCAGGCCGCCGCGATCGTGGACGCCCAACCGGCCAACGGCCACCTGGCGTCGGCGGCGAAGGCGCGGGCGGCCCGGCTGGCCGAGGAGGTGACCCTGGAGGCGCTGGAGTACTTCGGTCCGGGCGCACGGCTGACCCAGCCGATGCTGGACAAGCTGATCCGCGACGCCCGTGGTGTGGAATTCATGGAGGGCACCGGCAACATCCAGCGACTCAACACCTTCCAGGGTCTCGTCCAGGGCAAAATCGGCCGTGACTGAGCCGGACGGCGTCGACGTCTGGACCGTCCACTTGGACCGGGACGTCGACGCCGCCCGCTGGCTCACCCCTGGTGAACTGCGACGTGCCGCCGCCTTCGGCGACCCGGACGGCCGCCGCCGCTTCGTCGCCGCACACGCCGCACTGAACGGGATCCTCGCCGAGCGCCTCCAACTGGGGCCCACTGCGCTGCCGCTGCGCCGTAGTCCGCAGGGCCGGCCGTACCTGCCCGGCGGGTCACTGCACTTCAGCCTGGCGCACGCCGGCGACCGGGCACTGATCGCGATCGCCGGCCGGCCGGTCGGCGTGGACCTCGACCATCCCCGGCCCGGGCTGGACCCGCAGCGGATGGCCGCACGTTTCTTCGCCCCCGCGGAGGCCGCCCGGGTCGCGGCGGCGGGCACCGGTGCCTACCGCACGTACCTGCGGTTGTGGACCCGCAAGGAGGCATGTGTCAAGGCCGCCGGCGCGCGGCTGGCGCTCGGGCTACGGCTTCCGGTCACCGGTACGGCGGACGGGGCCGTGGTCCGTGATCCGTCCGGCCGGCTTCCCGGCGCCTATGTCGTCCGGGACCTGCCCGTTTCCGGCCCCTTCTGCGGTGCCGTGGCGCTGGCCGGAACGGAGCCCGCGCCCTGCCACCACCGCGAGTTCCACCATGATCTCCAGCGGGCACCGTGACAGACGACGACGGGGGGGAGCCGGACTCCGGCTCCCCCCCCCCCCGTGACCTGCCGATCAGCGTTCGATCTCACCGCGGATGAAGCGTTCGACGGCGTCCCTGGCGGTGGCGTCGTCGTACTGCTCGGGCGGTGACTTCATGAAGTACGCGGAGGCGGAGAGGAGCGGGCCACCGATCCCCCGGTCCATGGCGATCTTGGCAGCCCGGACCGCGTCGATGATCACGCCGGCCGAGTTGGGAGAGTCCCACAGCTCGAGCTTGTACTCCAGTTGCAGGGGCACGTCGCCGAACGCCCGGCCCTCCAGGCGCACCAGCGCGTACTTGCGGTCCTCCAGGAACGGCACGTAGTCGCTGGGACCGATGTGCACGTCGCTGGCGGCCATCTCCCGGGGCACCTGCGAGGTCACGGCCCGGGTCTTGGAGAGCTTCTTCGAGGCCAGGCGCTTGCGCTCCAGCATGTTCATGAAGTCCATGTTGCCGCCGAAGTTGAGCTGGTAGGTGCGCTCCAGCCGGACGCCGCGGTCCTCGAAGAGCTTCGCCAGGACCCGGTGGGTGATGGTGGCGCCCACCTGCGACTTGATGTCGTCGCCGACGATCGGCACGCCGGCCTCGGTGAACCGGGCCGCCCACACCGGATCCGAGGCGATGAACACCGGCAGCGCGTTGACGAACCCGACGCCCGCCTCCATCGCGCACCTCGCATAGAACCGGTCGGCGTCCTCCGACCCCACCGGCAGGTACGACACCAGGACGTCGGCCCCGGACTCGCGCAGCGTACGAACCACGTCGACGGCCTGCTCGTCGGACTCCTCGATCATCTCCCGGTAGTACTCGCCGAGACCGTCCATCGTCGGGCCACGCCGTACGACGACCCCGGACGGGGGAACGTCGCAGATCTTGATGGTGTTGTTGCCGCTGGCGACGATGGCCTCGGACAGGTCCTGGCCCACCTTCTTCGCGTCCACGTCGAAAGCTGCGACGAACTCGATGTCGCCGACGTGGTAATCGCCGAAATTGACGTGCATGAGGCCGGGAACGGTGTCGGTCGTCCTCGCGTTCCGGTAGTACTCGACGCCTTGCACCAGCGACGCGGCACAGTTGCCGACCCCGGCGATGGCTACGCGGACTGCGCCCACGTGGTGCCTCCTTCTCTTTGCGACAGAACCCCATCCAACCGATCCGCTCGTCCCGGTCTCCACCTCGATGTCCTAAACAGGACATCGATGAAGGCAGGCTCTACGCGGGCCCGACCGGACGCCCCTGGCGCGGCATACTGAGGGCCCTCCGCCCGTCGAGGAGTTGCTCGTGCCGTTGTCCACACCCGTTCCGGCCGTCGTCCGATCGCGACTGCGGGTCGAACGGTTGCCCCGCAACGCCACGCTCTGGCTGGACGGGCTGATCGCCGTGGCGGTGTTCGTCGGCACCGCCCTGCCGGTGACGTTCTCCCAAGACGGGAAGTTCTGGCACATACTGGTCGCCGCCGGCGCGTCGCTGCCGCTGTTCTGGCGCCGCAGGGCCCCGCTGCTCACCACGGTGACTGTGGGCCTGGCGATCAGCATCCTCGGGCTGTCGCACCAGTTGCCGCCGCTGCCGTTCGGGCCGCTCGTGGCGACGTACACGTTCGCGTCGCTCAGCCCGTCACCCTGGCGGCAGATCGCCATCGGAGTGCAGGCCGTGGGGGTGGTCGTCTCGCTGGTGGTCCCGGGGGAGGACCCGGCCACCTTCGGGTACGTGGGGATGGCCTACGTGGCGGCGTACAGCATGGGTATCGCCTCCCGGGGTCGCGGCGACCGGATCGCCGTGCTGGAGGAACGCGCCGCCCGGCAGGAGGAGGAACGGGCCACCGCCGCCGCGCGGGACCGCAACCGGATCGCCCGCGAGGTGCACGACATCGTGGCGCACACGGTCGCGATCATGGTGGTCCAGGCGGAGGCCGGTCCGGTGGTGGCGCGTACCGACCCGGCGCGGGTCGAGAAGACCTTCGAGGTCATAGCGGAGAGCGGCCGGGCCGCGATCTCCCAGCTCAGGCGGTCGTTGGCCGCTCTGCGTTCGGCGGAGAGCGATGAGCCGCCAAGCCCGGCGCACGGGGTGGGTGACGTGCCGCAACTGCTCGGTGAGGCGCGCTGGGGCGGCCTGGAGGCGGCGTTGCGCTGGCGCGGGCAGCAGCGGCCACTGCCCTCCGACGTGGATGCCACGGTCTTCCGGGTGGTGCAGGAAGCGCTCACCAACACCATCCGGCACGCGCGGGCGTCGATGGTGGACGTGCTGATCGAGTTCACCCCGCACGACATCCTGGTCACGGTGACCGATGACGGTGTCGGGGCGGTGGACGCCGGAGGGGGATACGGGATGATGGGCATGCGGGAGCGGATCACCGCCTGTGGCGGTGAGCTGAACATCGGATCGGGTCCCGATGGCCGTGGCTTCATGGTGAACGCCGTCCTGCCCACCGAGTGAGTTGCTACGGATCGAGGAGCGGCGCCCATGGTGCGCATCGTGGTCGTCGACGACCAGGATCTGGTTCGGGGTGGCTTCGCCATGATCCTCGACGCGGAGCCGGACCTGACGGTGGTGGGCGAGGCGGCGGACGGCCTGGAGGCCCTGCGGGTCGTGGCCGAGAAGAAACCGGACGTGGTGGTCATGGACATCCGGATGGACGGCCCGATCGACGGTATCGAGGCCACTCGGCGGATCTGCGCCACCACCGACGCCCGGGTGCTCATCCTCACCACGTTCGACGTCGATGAGCACGTGCACGACGCGTTGCGGGCCGGTGCGAACGGCTTCCTTCTCAAGACCATGCGCCGGGCCGAGCTGGTCGAGGCGGTCCGGGTGATCGCCAAGGGGGAAGCGCTGCTCGCCCCGACGGTGACCCGGCGGGTGATCGCCGACCTGCTGCGCCGTCCTCAGGGTGCGATCCGGCCGCCGGCCCTGCTGGACGAGCTGACCGGCCGGGAACGGGAGACCCTGCGTCTGATCGCCCGCGGCCTGTCCAATGCCGAGATCGCCGTCCGGATGACGGTGAGCGACCACACCGTCAAGACCCATGTCAGCAACGTGCTCTCCAAGCTCGGCCTGCGGGACCGGGTGCAGGCGGTGGTGTTCTCGTACGAGGCCGGCCTGATCAGTCCCGGTGAGGACCTGGACTGAGTCGTCTCCCCCACGCGGGGGAGAACGGATTTCGCTCTCGTCGGCGATTCGCTGGAGAGCCCGCTTCACCAGGATGAGATCACATCGATCTTTCGGTCCTGAGGAGCTTTGTAATGATCCGTGTCGTTACCCGTTTCGCCCGCCGGCGTCCCGCCGTCGTGCTCGTCATCTGGCTGGTGATCGCGGCGGCCGGATTTACCGTCGGCAACGGCGTCTTCGCCCGGATGACCACCACCGTGGGCGCCATCGCCGGGAGTGAGTCGCAGCAGGGCGCCAAAGCGATGGGTGATGCCAAGCTGGCGCCACCTGTGATCAATGCGGTGATCTCCGGTGGCTCGGCCACCGACCCCGCCTTCCGCGGCAAGGTCTCCACCGCGCTCACCGGGCTGCGCGCCATCGACGGCGTGCTGAACGTGACCGACCCGTTCGGCCCCGAGGCTCCGGCCGCCACCGACGGTGCGGCCGTCCTGGTGAACGTGGAACTGGCGCACCAGGGCGATCTGCTGGCCGACAAGGTGCAGAAGCAGCTGACATCCATCGACGGGGCGACCGTGGTGGTCTCCGGCGGGCCGCTCACCGACCGCGAGTTCAACAACCAGGCCACCTCGGACACCCGGCGGGCTGAGATCATCTCCGCGCCGTTGCTGCTGCTGTTGCTCCTGCTGGTCTTCATGTCGCTGGTCGCCGCCGGGTTGCCGCTGCTGATCGCGCTGGTCGGCGTCGGCGGTACTTTCTCCACGCTGCTGGTGATGAGCTTCTTCACCGACGTGTCGATCTACTCGATCCAGGTCACCACGATGCTCGCCATCGGTCTCGGGGTCGACTACGCGTTGCTGATGGTCAGCCGGTTCCGGGAGGAGCGGGCAGTGACCGAGGACCCGGCGGAGGCACTCGTACGGGCCTCCGAGCGGGCCGGCCGGACGATCGTCTTCTCCGGGCTGACCGTCGCGGTCAGCCTGGGAAGTCTGGTGGTCTTCGCCGATCCGTTCCTGCGGTCGATCGGCGTGGCCGGCGCCGCCGTGGTGCTGATCGACATGCTCGCCGCCATCACCCTGCTCCCCGCGCTGCTCCAGATGCTGCGCAACAAGATCAAGCCGGCCCGGGGACGGAAGGAGCGCGGTCGCTCGTTCGCTGCGGTCGCCCGAGGTGTGCAGAAGATGCCGGTGCTGACCCTGGTGGTGGTGCTCGCGGGCCTGATCTTCGCCGGTCTGTCGGCGACCAACCTGCGGCTGGACACCAGCAACCCGAAATCGTTGCCCGCCGACAGCGCCACCCGCCGGCTCACCGAACAGCTGCGTGAGCACTTCCCGGCACTGGCCGGGCCGAGCGCGATCACGATCGTGACCCGGGCCTCGGCCGACAGCCCCGAACTGGCGGAGTTCCGGCAGCGGGTCGCCGCGGTGCCCGGTGTGTCAGCGGTGAACCTGGGGCGCAGCGGCGGCGGGCTGACCGTCCTGCAGGCCACCCCGAAGAACCCGACGAGCGATCCGGGCACCGCCCGGGCGGTCCGCGACATCCGCGATCTGGACGCACCCTTCACGGTGCAGGTCACCGGGGATGCCGCCCGTCTGGTCGACTACCAGCAGCAGCTGCGGGACCGCCTTCCGCTCGCCGGTGGCATCGTGTTGCTGGCCACCTTCATCCTGCTGCTGGCTTTCACCCGGTCAGTGCTGATCCCGTTGAAGGCCGTCCTGACCAACCTGCTGAGCCTGTTCGCCGCGCTCGGTGTCGTGGTCTGGGTGTTCCAGGAGGGGCACCTGGTCGGCCTGCTCGGCGGTGAGCGGCTCGACGGCATCGACCTGACCGTGCCGGTGGTGGTCGCGGCGATCGCGTTCGGTCTCTCCACCGACTACGAGGTCTTCGTCCTCTCCCGGATCCGCGAGCGGCGCTTCGCCGGCGTGGCCCCGGACCAGGCCGTCCAGGAGGGTCTGCAGCGCAGCGGTGGCATCGTGACGGCCGCCGCCCTGCTCCTGGCGGTCACCTTCGCCGGGTTCATGACCGGGGGCTTCGCCCCGATCAAGGAGGTCGGTCTGGGCCTGGTGCTGGCCGTCGTGATCGATGCGGTGATCGTCCGGATGCTGCTGGTCCCGGCGACGATGGCGATTCTCGGGCGCGCCGCGTGGTGGGCGCCCCGTTTCCTGGGTGGCCGGCCGCTGGTCCCCTCCGCTCCGGTCACCCCCGACCCGGAGCCGGAGTTGGCGGCCACCACCCAGCGATGAAAAACCGGGGCGGGGCAGCGTCCGCTGCCCCGCCCCGGCCGGTCGGATGCGATCAGTGCGAGGCCACCGTGCCGCGGTGCAGACCGGCGGCCTCGCCTACCTCGGAGAGGAGCAGATCGGTGTCGAGCAGGCGCAGCAGCAGCCGATCCACTCCGGTCAGGACCGCACGCAGGAGATCCGGGGGGAGCAGGGTGGTGTCCGCGAGCAGCGTCCAGCGCAGCTGTCCCGGTGCGTCGAGCACGTCGCCGACCTCCATGAAGAACGACGAACCGGCCGCCCGCCGGTCGGTCCACCGGAAGCCCGGCTCGGCGAGGGCCCGCTCCACCACGTCACGGTCGAGGGGTCCGGCGGCCGGCGGCGTCTCCGGTGCCCCGCGCATGTCGTTGAAGAAGCACCGGATCTCCGGCTCGGCGCCGCGTTCCCGGCTGACCTCGGCCAGCACCGCCCAGCCGTCCACCGGGTCGAACCGGCCGTGCCGGAAGGTCCGTACGGCCGTGCTCCAGCAGCGCCGGACCAGGTCGGAGAAGGCCGGTCCGGTCAGGTCGACGACCGCCGGCATGTGCTGGGTCAGGGTGCCGACCGAGGCCCGTTGTGGTGCTGTGGTGCGGTTGCCGGTGACCAGGAGCAGACCGCACCGGTCGGTTTCGGCGACCACGCCCAGCAGGGCAGCGGTCACCGCGAACGCGATCGTGGCCGTGCTGGTGCGGTACCGGTCGGCGAGCAGGCCCAGCATCGGCGCCGAGACCGGCGAGTCCAGGACACCGCGCCAGAACCGGGGCTCGGCCGGGGTCACCGGCCGGATCGCGGCGAAATTGTCGAGCGGGACCGCGTTCAGCTGCCGGCGCAGATGTGCCACGGCGGCGTCGCTGACCGTCCGGCCCCGCGGGGAACGCTCGAAGACGGCGAGGTCCGCGGGATGAACCGACTCGGGAGTCTCCGGGTCTGGACGGCCCGCTGCCCGGCAGGCCAGCATCTCGGCGAGCACCCGCGCGGCCAGGCGGCTGCTCTGCAGATCGGCCACCAGGTGGGCGATGCAGAGCACCAGCGCCCGGGGCACACCTCGGTGCACGCAGACCAGCACCCGCATCGGCAGATCCCGTTCGTGGTCGAACGGCGTCGCCTCGAGGTGTACGTCCAGGTTCCGGGCGGCCGCCGCGAACTGTTCGGCCGGGCCGTCACCGGAGAAGACGCCGACCGGGATGCTGCCGCTGTCGAGCACCTCCTGGACCAGCCGGCCGTCCCGTCGTGGAAACCGGGTTCGCAGCGCCTCGAAGCGGCCGGCCAGCGCACCGACAGCGGCACACACCATGGCCAGGTCCACCCCCGCGGGGATCAGCACCGGCACCGTGACGTTGTAGGCGGTGCCCGGCGGCATCCGCCGGATGTCCCGTTCCACGAGCATCTGGCCCCACGTCAGGTGCTGGGTGATCGTCCGGGAGCCGGTGAAGGACGCGGGCTGCCAGCGCACGGCGTCGATCAGGCCGGACATGACGCGTAGCCCTCCAGCGTCCGGACCGCGGCGTCCCGACGGTTCACCAGGTAGACCTCGTTCCACCGGCCCTGATCCGCATCGGACGCGTGCGGGCCGAGGAATCGTGCGGTGACCGAGGCGCGGTAGGCGGCCCAGGTGGTGGCCGGGCTGACCAGCCGGCTGGCGGCCGGTACGGTCCGCGCCGGTTGTGCAGGCAGGACGTCACCGGTGAGCAGAGCGTCGGCCCAGCTCTCCTGCTCGTCGAGGGCAGCGAGCACGGCGTCGAATGGCAGCTCGCCCAGCTCGGTGACCGCCACGGCGCGGCTGCGGAACGCGGCCGCCGCCACCGGGCCGAAACGCTCGATCGCGATCGCCACCGGCAGCATCGCCCGCGGTGCGAACCACTCGCAGCCGAGGACGGCCAGGGTGGGCAGGCCGCCGGTGTCCGGGTCGTCCGCCGCGACGATCCGCCATTCGGCGAAGGGCAGCGCGATGCCCGCGGACTGGAACCGGTCCGCGTCGGCGCCGCAGTCCGGACAGGACATGATCCTGACCGCCATCGGAGGCGCGGGCGGACGGATCACCCCCGGCGGCTGATCGGCCGGGATGAGAAAGTGCGCCGCCACTTCACGGCGCGCCATCCGTTCGACCATGCTGTCCAGGGCCGGGCCAGGTGTCGTGGCAAGTGTCGTCAAAGTCGGGTGTCCTCTCCACGGGCGTCAGCCGGAACACCGGCCGCGACGAAGGGATTCGGGCTCCGGCGGTGCAGGCTGAGGGTGACCGCCGCCGCGCCGAGGTCGATCAGGGCCGTACGGTCGCTGGTACCGAGCGCCGTACCGTGCGGGCCGGTCAGCCCGGAGTCCACCCAGGACGACACCGCGGCCCGGATCCGTGCGGGGACCGCCGGTGCGAGCGGGACGGGCAGGTCACGGCGTACCGCTGCGGCACCCAGGCCGAGCAGGTATCCGGCGGCCCAGATCTCCAGAGCGGCCCGTGCCGCAGGCGGCGGGCCCGGCAGGCCGTCCAGGTGCGCCACGAACGCTGTGGTCACCTCGTCCGGGCTGACCCCGACCAGGTCGCACCAGTCCTCCCAGTACCAGCAGAACTCGTTGCCGCCGGGCTCGCCGGTATCCGGCCGGAGCAGCCGGATGAGGCAGCGAGAGTCCTTGACCCGTACGACGTACTCGTCGTGGGACCGATAGCGAGACCGTGACGCCAGGGTCCCGTCGATCCGGGGGTCGACGTCCCAGTGCGTAGCGGACGGCACCGGTGGCGCCCACACCGTGGCATGGTGCCGCCCGCCGTGCCCGTCGATCAGTGTCGGCAGGCCGCGGTTGTCGACCAGATGAGGCACCGATGCCAGCAGGGGTACTCCACGTTCCCGGCAGTACCGGGAGATCATCTGGTCGTCGTCGGTGACCTCGTCCGGGATCGGCGCCAGATAGCCGGCCAGGTCCGCGGCGACGCCGGTCGGCAGCAGGAACGCCAGCGCGGGCGTCCACTCCATCGGCGACAGTGGCGCCCACGGCGAACCGGCGACCGCGGCCAGCCGGGACAGGTAACTGTTCTGCGGGCTGCTCCAGTCGGTGTACAGGGCGATGCCGTGTGCCGGACGGGACGCGATCGCGGCGACCACGTGCGCGGCGAAGTCGTCACAGAGCCGGGCGTCGTCCTGCAGCACGAGGTGATGGGTGGCACCCTCGGCGATCGAGGCCCAGGCGACCTTCGCGGTCCGTAACGGGCTGCGCGCGGCGTCGGGGTCCGGGTCGTGCACCACGCGCGCGGACAGCGGCCGGCATGCCTCGACGATGGTTTCCAGGTCTACGTCCCGGGCCGGGTGATGCATGATCGTCACGCTGAGGCGCACGTCTCGCGCCTGCCATCCCGGACGGGTCATCAGGTGTCCACCCGGCTGATCCGGCGGACGTGCCGCCAGGTCAACAGTGGGACGAGCAGCATGCCGCAGGCGTTGAGCACCGCGATCGTCCAGTACAGCGCCGACGGATCCTGCTGGGTCCGGGCCAGCGCGCTGCCGACCACCACCATGCCGCCGAAGTAGGGCACGTTCAGCAGCAGTGCGATCAGGCCGCCGCCGACCTGTTCGAGAAGCAGCAACGTCATCACGTTCAAGCCCAGGCCGAGGTAGGTCAGCCCGACGATCCCCAGGAACCGTCCGGTCTCCGACGCCACCACCGGGTCACCGGTCAGCGCCGTGGCCAAGGGCTCCCGGCACAACCAGATCGCGGCGGCCAGCACCGCGTACACCGCGGCGGTCAGTCGCAGTCCGGATCCGAATGCCGCCGGGCCGTCGCCGGGCCGTCCCGCACCCCGCAGCTGGTTCAGCACGATCGCGGTCGCCGAGCCGAGCGCCGAGGCGGGCACGATCAGCAGGTTCTGCAGTGCGCCGGCGGCCGAGTACCCGGACACCACGTGTGGCCCGAACGGGCTGAGCGCCCACAACAGGCCCGCGTTCGCGACCGCCATCACCACGAACGACGCCGTGACCGGCAGCCCGGTCCCGGTCAGCCGCCCGACCGCCTCCGGACGCCAGACCAGTGGTCCGCTCGCCGTCCAGAGCCCGCAGCGGTACACCTGCACCACGCCGACGGCCAGCGCGGCCACGCCGCCGATCGTGATCGCGACCGGAAGCGCGTACACCCCCAGGTCGGTACCGAAGCCGAGAACCGCGACCCCGCCCACCTCCAGGACCGCTCCGGTCAACACCACGGCAGCCGCGGAGCCCGGCCGGCCGTAGCCGCGCAGGCTCGACGAGAGCAACACGGTCGGGAAGAAGATCAGGTTGGCCAGGCAGGCCCAACGGGTGAAGGCGACGAAGTCACCGACCGAGGCATCCGGGACGTTGAGCAGCGCCGCGAGCCAGGGCGCCGCCACGATGAGCGCGAGGCTGACGGCACCCCAGACAGCCGCGCCGACGCGGGCCATGCTGGCGGCGACCGGGAGGACGTCCTGTGGCCGGCCCGCCCCGCGGCTCACTGACGCCGCGACCTGGTTGCTGACGTCGAAACCCACCTGAACGGCGGCGAAGAGCAGGGCCAGGGGTACGTACAGCGACCGCACGTACATCGCCTCGGCACTGATCCGAGCCATCAAAGCGATCACCACCACGGGCACCAGCACACCGGCCGTCTCGCCGAGCGCGATCGTGGCGGCCAGGCGACGGATCCGGGCCTGGCCGTCCCAGACGATCGCGGTCGTTGCATCTTCCGTGGTGCTCACGACGGTGCCACCGCCGATTCGCCGGCATTCGGACGTACGGGCATGACCCACCCCCATTTTTGGGCTCCCGGAGACGCACCGACCGTAGGTCCGCGTGAATCGGGCTCACAAGCTGCCCAATGGGCTATGCCCAGGGGATGCGCTCTCCTGCCCTTCGGCGGTGCGCGCGCTCGTACCACATGATGTAGATCTTTCCTTCGATGCGTCGGAACGGTACCGTTCCAGCACTGAGCCACGCCCTGAAAGGATCACCATGCCCCGCATCACCCGGCTGGCGACTGTCGGAATCGGCCTTCTCACTGTGGCTACGGCCGGGACGATCGCCTCGCCCGCGCAGGCGGCAACCGGCGGCGTCGCCTCGGTGACATCCAGCACGAGGGTCCAGTACAAAGCGGCGAGCGGCAAGCAGAACAAGGTTGTGATCACGCGAACCGGCAACACGATCACGATCGACGACAAGGTCGCGGTCAACGCCGGTAAGGGCTGCAAGAGGGTGAAGGGCGACAAGACCAAGGTCACCTGCACCACGAAGAAGGCACCCGGCCGGGTCACGATCTACACCTACGACCGCAACGACATCATCACCAACAACTCCGACGTACGGATGTTCGCGTTCAGCGGCACCGGCAACGACATAGTCACCGGCGGCTCCCGGGGCGACGCGATCCAGACCGGCAGCGGGAACGACCGGGCTGACGGCCGGGGCGGCAAGGACACCCTCTGGGGCCTGACCGGCAATGACACCCTGCGCGGTGGCACCGGCGACGACCAGCTGTGGGGCCTGGAGGGCACCGACGTGCTCGTCGGTGACACGGGTGGCGACATGCTCGAAGGCGGGCCGGGCCGCGACCGTCTCGACGGCGGTGCCGGCAACGACTCCCTCAGCGGCGACGACTGGGAGCAGGCGAGGGCGGCGGACGTCCTGCTCGGCGGCACCGGCACCGATCTGGTCAGCTACGCCGGCTACACCAAGGCGGTAGCCATCGACGCTGACGGCGTCAAGGGCGACGACGGGCAGGCCGGTGAGCACGACACCATCGGTGCCGACGTCGAGGCACTCTTCGGCGGCTCGGGCAACGACCGGATCACCGGAAACGCCGGGAACGGCTCGCTGATGGGCTGTGACGGCAACGACGTGATCCACGGCGGCGCCGGCAACGACTGGATCGTCGGTGGCGAAGGCAAGGACAAGGTCTACGGCGACGCCGGCGACGATTCCCTGGACGGCGGCGACTATGACAAAAACGTCGTCGACCTGCTGAACGGCGGCGTCAACGACGCCTACGGCGACCACTGCGAGAAGGCGCCTAAGGACACCCTGGTCGGCTGCGAGAACTGATCGCGGACAGGGTCCCGCGCTCGTCTCCGGCGTCCTGGCTGTTCAGAACTAGGTGACCGTATCTATTCTTCGACGGTCCAGGAGCGCCCCACCTCGACATATGCGGCGTCTGCCCGATCGACCACCAGGATGGTCTCGCCGGTGCGCCGGGTGCGCGGCGTGAGGTGATCGACCCCGAGCACGTGGACAAGTTCTCCGCTGGTGTCATCCCGGAGGCGCGGGACACCGACGAGCTCACCGTCGCGGATCGACCCGACAACGATCAAGCCATCCCGCGCGGGTATGTCAAATACCTCGGTGATGTGGAACCGCATCGCCGTCATGGCGGGGCGGGCACGCAACAGGCAGTCATGCGATCCATGTGTTCCGTGTGTGATCGGGCGGGCAGATCGCCCTGGACTCGACACTGCTGGTCAGCGGTGGGTGTTATCGGGTGCTGGCGGTCACTGCTGGGGTCGGCTCGGCGGGTCGGCGATTGACGCACCCTCAGGGATCAGGGCGTATGCACCTTGTCGACCTTGATGGTGAGGAGGACGCGCTGCTGCTGACCGCCGCCGAAACCGGGGTACGGGCGGCCGATGTACTTCTGGGACAGCTCGTCGATGTTTTCCCGGGCGCCGTCCGTTGTCGCGTCCACGACCGTGCCGCGCAGAGCCCAGGACCGCGACGGTGCGGCAGGGTCGGCGATGCCGATGGCGATGCGAGGGTCACGTTTGATGTTGCGGGTCTTCTGGTGGGTGTCCACTGTGTTGATGAGTACGTGTTCGCCGTCCGTGCCGGCCCAGGTCTGCGAGATCTGCGGCGATCCGTCGGGCATCAGCGTGGTCACGAAGCAGATCGCCTTGGCGTTGAGGACCTGGAGCAGGTCGTCGGGCAGAGCCATGATGGGCTGGACCTTCATTTCTTCTCTTTGTAGAGGTGGTCGATGACCGTCTCGTCCGGCGGGTCGCCGGACAGGTCGGCGTGGCGCAGGCCGGCCAGAGCGATGGTCAGGGCGCGGCGCCACAGCTGCGGGGCGAAGCCGCGGGAGGCGTCCATGACACTGCCCACCATCACGTGCACGGCGGCGAAGTCGGCGGGGGTTGCTCCGGCCGGCAATTGACCCGCACGGACGGCGCGGGCGATGAGCTCCGCCACGAGCGGGGTCATCCGATCGTGGGCCCGCTGCACCGCTGCGGTGGCCTGGCTCCGGCTGCGCAGCAGCTCCCCGACGCCCCGGCTGCGCGCCTCGATCTCGAGTTGCTGCTCGAGGAACCAGATGAGCCCGGCCCAGGCGTCGTCGCGCTGCGCTGCCTGCTCGGCAAAGCCGATCACCGTGTCGATGTGGTCGTTGAACAGGGCGTTCAACAGGTCCTGCCGGTCCGGGAAGCGGCGGTACATCGTGCCCATCCCGGTGCCCGCGGCTCGGGCGATGTCTTCGTACGAGACGTCCAGGCCCTCGGTGGCCATCAGCTCGTACGCCGTGCGCAGCAATAGTTGGCGGTTGCGCTCAGCGTCGCGGCGCAGGGGAGGAGCCGGGTCGGTCACGTGATCGACCCTATCTAAGTGGAAGAAGAATTCCAAGTTGAATTTATCTTCCACTTACTGGCTAGACTGGCGCTCCCTCGATATCGAGCACTCCAGGAGCACTTGATGAAAACCAGCGACACCGTCGAGCCGTTCACGGTCGCGGTCTCCGACGACGATCTGCAGGACCTGCTGCGTCGCCTCACCGCCACCCGATGGCCGGACCGCGAAACCGTCCAGGACTCGAGCCAGGGACCGCAGTTGGACCGCATCCGAGCCCTCTGCGACCACTGGGCCACCGGCTACGACTGGCGCCGCACCGAGCGGGCCATCAACAGCTTCGGCTCATCCCGCACCGTTCTGGACGGGATCGGCATCCACTTCCTGCATGTGCGCTCGGCTGAGCCCGGTGCGACGCCGCTGCTGCTGTGCCACGGCTGGCCCGGCTCCATTCTGGAATTCCGGCAGCTGATCGGCCCGCTGACCGATCCAGTTGCACACGGCGGCAACGCCGAGGACGCCTTCCACGTCGTGATCCCCTCCATGCCGGGCTTCGGGTTCTCCGACAAGCCCACCACTGCCGGCTGGAACATCTCCCGGACAGCCGACGCGTGGATCACCCTCATGCAGCGGCTGGGTTACGACCGCTGGTTCGCCCAGGGCGGCGACTGGGGTGCGGCCGTCGTCGAGCAGATCTCCCGCAAGGCACCCGAACGGTGCAGAGCCGTGCACTTCAACCTTCCGCTGGTGTTCCCCACCGCGCAGGAGATGAGCGAGGCGACGCCCGAGGAGCAGCAGATGATGGCGCACGCTCAGCGCTACCAGAGCGAGCTGGACGCTTATGCCCGGGAGCAGGCGACCAGGCCGCAGACGATCGGCTACTCGCTCGCCGACTCGCCGGCCGGACTCGCCGCGTGGATCTACACCCTTTTCCAGGACGTGTCCGACAGCGACGGGCATCCGGAGAAGGCCGTCGCCCGTGACGAGATCCTCGACGACATCATGCTCTACTGGCTTCCCAACTCCGCGGCGTCGTCCGCCCGCCTTTACTGGGAAGAGCGGTTGAGTAGCGCCACGGACACCGGTCCCTGGGAGCCCAACCCCGTCCCCGCCGGGTTCAGCATCTTCCCTGGCGAGGCGGTCCAGGCATCCCGGCGCTGGATCGAACGACGCTACGCGACCGTGTTGCACTACGCCCAGCTCGATCGCGGTGGCCATTTCGCCGCTCTCGAGCAGCCGGGCCTGCTCATCGAGGAAATCCGGATGACCTTTAGGTCAGCGCCACCGGCCTGACCTGCGAAGTGGCGGGTTTGACATGCGATCACCGCCGGAGGAGTCCGTCGCTGACGGTATGCGTGGATGGTCGATGCATCTGATCCCATGGGCGACGGACATCCGTGACCGCAGGCCAGCTGGGGCCTGCGGCGCATGGTGCCGTTCCGCGAGCAGTGGATACGGCGAACGGTCCTTGGGGGTCAGGCAGCGTCCGCGTGCTGTCGGTGCTGGTAGCTCTCGTTGAGCCGGAGAGCGTCGTCGAGTTGGTTCTCGAGGATGATGACCCGGCAGGCGGCTTCCAGGGCGGTGCCGTGGTCGACCATCTCCCGGGCCCGCGCGGCGAGGCGCAGCTGGTAGCGGGAGTAGCGGCGGTGCCCGCCGGCGGATCGGAACGGGGTGATCAGCTTCGCCTCGTCGAGGCGGCGCAGGAAATCCTGCGAAGCGCCGGTGATCTCCGCGGCGCGGCCCATCGTGTAGGCGGGGTAATCCTCATCGTCGAGCATGTCATCCGGTTGAGCCATACAGGGACCTCCATGACGAGGGCCCCGGCGCAGAAGCGCCGGGGCCCAGGGTTACGGGTTTACTACACCATCTACCAACAGGTTCGTCGGCTTGTCGTATCCGCACCGGCCGCGAACTTCAGCGGC
>NZ_LLZH01000135.1:0-730 GCF_001509495.1 Actinoplanes awajinensis subsp. mycoplanecinus
GGGCGGGGCGGGGCGCGGGGGTGCGGCGGGCTGTGGCCGCCTCCGGCTGCCCGCGGACAGCGCGCCGCAGAGATCAATCGCGCCGGCGCACCTCGGCTGGCGCTGAGGGTCCCCTCAGACCCTTCGAGACACCCCTCAGCGCCAGCTCGTCGTTGCCGGCTGGTGCTGAGGGGTGCCTCGCGGCCCCGGAGGCACCCCTCAGCACCAGCCGGGGATGGGAGGTTGCTCCGGGAACGCGGAACATCGCGTGCTCAACGCCGTACCGCGGACTGGCACCGCCCGACGGACCAACTGCCGGGACCGGACGTCCATCTTGCGGGACGCACGTCCCAGAGTCCGGCCGTGACGGCGCGGCGAACCGCAACGCACCGGCAACATCGCGCGACGACCGCCCGCGACCCGCCTCCGGACGGCGCGCACGGCTCCCCGGCCAGCGAGGCGCCAGCACCCGCTGCGGCCGGGCGTGGGCGGCACCACCGGATGCGGCGCCGAGGGCTCGCCGAGGCCGGGCAGCAGCGTCGCCACTCGCGCCGGCGTTCATCCACCGACCCGGGTCGTGCACAGGGCACGCCGCACCTGCCGGGCTTCTTCGCCACACTGTTCGAGGGGGAGCCCCCTGGGAGGGTGGGCTCTGCCACCGCCGGCTCTGCCACCGCGAGCCCCGCCAACACAGACCCCGCCACCGCAGGGCCAACTACGGACGTGGACGAGCCGCCGCCCGATCCTCAGC
>NZ_LLZH01000136.1:0-722 GCF_001509495.1 Actinoplanes awajinensis subsp. mycoplanecinus
GGCGGGGGGGGGGGGTTTTTCGGGTCGTCCCCGAGCGGTTTCCCGGGCCGCGGGCCGCGAGGCGGCCGCCCGAGCGCAGCATCAGCGCGCGGATCTCCGCGTTCACCGTGGCGGCAGGGCGCGGCCGGGCCGCGGGCAGGGAGGACATGGGGGCAGGTTAGCGCCCCGCGCCGACAGCGCGCTCGACCTCGTCGAGGGCGAGGCCCCACGGGAACTCGCGGCCTTGGCCGGGCGGATTCGGCTGGAACCCGCCCTCCCCGTACAGCACGCTCACTCCCATGGCGCGCAGCTCGGCGACGCTCCGGTCGAGCGCTCGGTGTTGGGCGTAGGCGGCGTTCACGCACGGCATGGTCACCAGGGGGATGCCCTTGCCGATGCCCTCGGCGCACAACCCGACGACGAAGGAGCTGGTGATGCCGAGGGCCCACGCGTTGATGCTGTTGAAGGTGGCGGGCGCGAACAGCACGACGTCTGCCTTCGGCCAGGCGTCGGCGGTCCCGGGCGTCTTGTACTCGGACCGGACCGGGTGTCCGGTCAGGCGCTCCAGCTCGGCCGTCTGCGGCTCCAGCCAGCGCGCGGCCGTCGGGGTGAGGCCGAGGCACACGTCGAAGCCGCGCTGCTTTCCGTCCTCGATCCCCGCCCCGACGCCGAGGACCGGAGGGGCAGCCGAACCGAAGAGGTACAGAGTCGTCATCGCCACATCCCACCGCGCCGACCACGGC
>NZ_LLZH01000137.1:0-1575 GCF_001509495.1 Actinoplanes awajinensis subsp. mycoplanecinus
CCGGTCGTGGAACTCGGACATGTCCAGCTGGATCAGCGCGTCCTCGGAGCCGAACAGGAACTCGGCGAGAGCCTTGGACAGCTCGGTCTTACCGACACCCGAGGGACCGGCGAAGATGAACGAACCTGATGGTCGCTTCGGGTCCTTCAGACCGGCACGCGTACGCCGGATCGCCCGGGAGACGGCCTTGACCGAATCCTCCTGGCCGATGACGCGCTTGTGCAGCTCGTCCTCCATGCCCAGGAGCCGGGTCGTCTCCTCCTCGGTCAGCTTGACGACCGGGATGCCGGTCCAGTTGCCCAGGACCTCGGCGATCTGCTCCTCGTCGACCTCGGACACCACGTCCAGGTCGCCGGCCTTCCACTCCTTCTCCCGCTGACCCTTCTGGCCCAGCAGGGTCTTCTCCTTGTCACGCAGCTGACCGGCGCGCTCGAAGTCCTGCGCGTCGATCGCGGACTCCTTGTCGCGACGCACCTGGGCGATGCGCTCGTCGAAGTCACGCAGGTCCGGCGGCGCGGTCACGGCCTCGTCGATCAGGTCGATCGCCTTGTCCGGCAGGAACCGGTCGGAGATGTACCGGTCGGCCAGCGTCGCGGCGGCCACCAGGGCGGCATCGGTGAAGCTCACCCGGTGGTGCGCCTCGTAGGCGTCCCGCAGGCCCTTCAAGATCTCAATGGTGTGCGCCAGCGACGGCTCACCCACCTGGATCGGCTGGAGCCGGCGCTCGAGCGCCTTGTCCTTCTCCAGGTGCTTGCGGTACTCGTCGAGCGTGGTGGCGCCGATCATCTGCAGCTCACCACGGGCCAGCATCGGCTTCAGCATCGAGGCGGCGTCGATCGCACCCTCGGCGGCACCCGCGCCGACCAGGGTGTGGATCTCGTCGATGAACAGGATGATGTCGCCCCGGGTGCGGATCTCCTTGAGCACCTTCTTCAGGCGCTCCTCGAAGTCACCGCGCGGTACCGCGAGCCGGCCACCAGGGCGCCCATGTCGAGGCTGTAGACGTGCTTGTCCTTCAGCGTCTCCGGGACGTCGCCGCTGACGATGGCCTGGGCGAGGCCCTCCACCGCCGCGGTCTTGCCGACACCGGGTTCGCCGACCAGCACCGGGTTGTTCTTCCGGCGGCGGGACAGCACCTGCATGACCCGCTCGATTTCCTTCTCCCGGCCGATGACCGGGTCGAGCTTGCCGTCCCGGGCGTCCTGGGTGAGGTTGCGGCCGAACTGGTCGAGCAGTGCGGAGCTGGCCGGTGCGGCCTCTCCGGCCGGGGCGGCGGCCGGCTCCTTGCCGACGTGCCCCGAGATCAGCTGGAGCACCTGCTGGCGGACCCGGCCCAGGTCGGCACCGAGCTTCACCAGGACCTGGGCGGCGACGCCCTCGTTCTCCCGGATCAGGCCGAGCAGGATGTGTTCGGTGCCGATGTAGTCGTGGCCGAGCTGCAGGGCCTCGCGCAGCGAGAGCTCCAGCACCTTCTTGGCCCGCGGCGTGAACGGGATGTGCCCGCTCGGCGCCTGCTGACCCTGGCCGATGATCTCCTCGACCTGCTGACGGACGCCCTCGAGGGAGATGCCCAGA
>NZ_LLZH01000138.1:0-647 GCF_001509495.1 Actinoplanes awajinensis subsp. mycoplanecinus
TTGCGACCTGACCGGTCGTCGGTTTCCCCGACTCCGGCAGTCGCCGCCGTTCAACGGCCGATGGTCTCGACCACCCAGGTCGCCACGGCTACCGGCCGCACGAACGACACCACAACCGAATACACAACTGAATCCACAACCGAACAGACAACTAAAAACACAACTCAAAACACAACTAAAAATGGCCTATCCGCTCCGGCCGACCAGCGCGCCTCGCGCGACAAGCCGGTCGTGACCCCGCCGCGTCCTGCCTTCTCTCCCGAGAACGCAGACCACGCGACGGCCACGATCCCGGCCCCGCTGGACTCGGCCCCGACTCCTGGACTGACGCAAACGCGTCCGGAGACACCGTCCCCGGCTGAGATCGCCGACCGGATCACCAAACCGGCAGCGACCAGCTCGACCGGATCCGCCACCGCCCGGGCCAATGCCCTGGCCACCCGCAAGCCCGCACCGCACCGCGACGCCACGACGACTCCGAAGCTGGCCCGTCCTGCCACCGACACCCGTGTCAACGAGCACGACGCCGCACAGCTCACCCTGCCGCTCGTGTCACCGCAACTGCTCACGCGCGCCCAGCAAGTGGCCACGCAGCACCGCACCGAGCACGGCACACCGATCACGGCCGGGCAACTCGCCGTCCGACT
>NZ_LLZH01000139.1:0-642 GCF_001509495.1 Actinoplanes awajinensis subsp. mycoplanecinus
CCGGGCCGCGTCGACTCCTGCGGAACAGATCCAGGACGCGCTGCAGCTGCAGCACGCCAACGGCACCCACGTTCCGGGAACGGACGCGGGCTGCCTGAACTGCCAGACGGCGTGCTTCTGCAACACCGGCTTCGAGTGCGTGCGCTGCGCACTGGAGCACCAGGCAGACCCGGACACTTTCACGGACTGCCAGGTCTGCGGCGCGCCGGGTGGCTACCCGTACTGCACGGGCAGCTTCTCCGGTCAGCCGTCCTGCGCGGACGTCGTCCGCCCGGACATCACCGGCCCTGCCAGCCACGACCTGGAGGTCGGGGACGACGGCAGGGCGCAGTGCCCGAGCTGCGGCCGTCGCGCGCCGATGATCGGTGACCGTCTGGCCGTCCATCTCAAGCACCCGGGCATGCCCGCCGACACCTGCGACGGTGGCGACCCCACCCTTCGAGGGTGGTGACGCCTGATGAGCAAGAACACTGTCAAGCGCACCTTGACGCGTAGGCGTCACGGCCGGTCTCGCCACGGGCGTGGCCTGCCGGTGACGGCGCAGCTGCTGGTGCGGTTCCTGTCCGGTCAACCGGTGAACGGTCGTCGGCAGAGCAACTGCACGTTCTGGAGCGCGGGTACCCGCCGGGTCGGTGTTCCGGC
>NZ_LLZH01000140.1:0-586 GCF_001509495.1 Actinoplanes awajinensis subsp. mycoplanecinus
GGCGAACCGCACCGGCTCGCGGACCTGCCGCACCCAGTACTCCGGGTCGGTCCAGTCGCCGCCCGCCTCCACGGTCGAGACCACGGTCAGGCGCGGCTCAGCGAACGTCAGCGACGACACCACGGACCGGAAGTCGTCGAGCATCGGCTCCATCAGCCGCGAGTGGAACGCATGACTGGTCCGCAGCCGGGTCGTCTTCCAACCATGGGCTTCCACGGGAGAAATCTCCGCTTCAATCCCCGAGACCACGACCGCGTTCGGCCCATTGACCGCCGCGATGTCGATCTCCGGGAACACGGCCCGGACCTCGTCCTCGGACGCCTGCACCGCCAGCATCGCTCCGCCAGTGGGAAGCGCCTGCATCAGACGGCCCCGCGCGGAGACCAGGGTGGCAGCGTCGGCCAGGGTCAGCACCCCGGCCGCATAGGCCGCCGCGATCTCACCGATCGAATGGCCCGCGACCACGTCGGGGTGGATGCCCCACGAGCGCACCAAGGCAAGCAGCGCCACCTCGAGGGCGAAGATCGCCGGCTGGGCCCAGCCGGTCTGCTCCACCTGCGGCTCCTTCGGCAGGTCCAGCAGCGCC
>NZ_LLZH01000141.1:0-573 GCF_001509495.1 Actinoplanes awajinensis subsp. mycoplanecinus
CATGGCCCGCAACACGCACCTGCCCGCACCGCAGCCGACCCGTCCGGTTGTCCACTACTACCCGGACCCGGCGATGGTCGCCGACCTGGAGCGGCTCAATGCAACCGAGCTGGCTGCCCGCCGGGCGCAGGAACGGCTGCTGTACGGGCGCTGGAAGGTCCGCCAGGCCGCGATCCGGGAGCGCGACCGCAAGGTCCGTCAGTTCTGGTTCGGCTTCGGCGGTGTCCTGGCCCTGGTCGTGCTGGCCGTCTTCGCGTTCGTCGCATGGATGGTGTGGACCTGGCTGGCCGCGCTCGGTGCCGGTGTCCTCGCGATCCCGGCGATCGTGGTGTTCCTCGCGGTCACCGCGATCGGTGGTCACCGCTGCGTCACTGTCGTGCAGCACTGGCACTGACCAGCACCACCACAACTTCACATCTCAAGCGGACGACACCAGGCACAACAGCCCTGGAAAGCAAAGGCCCGGTGCCGCCGCCCTAACCACCAAACCCACTTCCGACGGAAGGAGTCGGCACGATGAACCCTACCCAGAATCAGAACAACGCGACCCCGGAGCCCTCGGCATTCACCGAG
>NZ_LLZH01000142.1:0-570 GCF_001509495.1 Actinoplanes awajinensis subsp. mycoplanecinus
AATCAGAACAACGCGACCCCGGAGCCCTCGGCATTCACCGAGATGCTGACCGACACGGATCGCTTCCAGTCCTGGATCGCCTCGGCGACCTCGACCGGGGCTGACCCGCTGACCTCGCAGGATCGCTACGACCTGACCGAGAAAGGTCAGCAGCTCCTGCAAGGGCTGGACCTGCCCGGCGACGAGTCGGCGGACACCCACCCGACAGTGCTGCGCAGCGCTGCTCTGTACCTGGAGCGGCACGGCTGGATCCAGGGCTCATACTACGACGGCACGTCCGGGGTGTTCACCCCGCCGGCGTGCACGGTCGGCGCGATCGGCATGGTCTGCTACGGCGGCCCGGTCGACGCTCCGGCGCAGATGTTCACCGACCCGCACTGGGTCGACTTCGAACAGGCCCTCGCCCACCTGGACGGGTACCTGCTCGCGGAGGCCGGTTGCCAGGCGTACGACTTCAACGACGCCCGGGGCCGCACCCTCGACGAGGTCACGCGCATGCTGCGCCGGGCCGCGTCGACTCCTGCGGAACAGATCCAGGACGCGCTGCAGCTGCAGCACGCCAACGGCACC
>NZ_LLZH01000143.1:0-558 GCF_001509495.1 Actinoplanes awajinensis subsp. mycoplanecinus
GTTCGCGGACCAGCCGAGCTGCGCCCAGCCCTGCCCGAGCACGATGTCCGAGGACGAGTTGGTGGTGCATCGGCCGGCGAACCGCCACGCGAACAGGTCTCGCAGCGACGTCGGGATGATGTCCGAGCTGGGACGCTGGGTGGCGGCGATGACGATGATGCCGACCGCCCGTCCCCGCGCGACCAGGTCCCGCAGCAGCGACGCGAAGTCATCGCGGTCCTGCTTGCGGCCGACCGTCGCGGAGAAGTACGCGATCTCGTCGATCCCGACCACGTACGGAAGGAACGCGTCCCGGGGCGTGATTTTGCGGCGCCCACATGCCAGCAGGTACGCGTAGCGGCGGTCCATCATCGTCTGCAAGCGCTTGAGCACGCTCAGCGCCTGACCCAGGTTCGGGCCGACGAACACGTCCGCGCACTCGCGCCACTGCCCCAGCTCGACCTGCTTACCGTCGAATAAGCACAGCTTGCAGTCCAGCGACAACGCGGCGTGCGCCATCGCACCGTTGAGCAGACCCGACTTACCCGCGCCCGGCTCGCCACCGATCAGCAGATTCTT
>NZ_LLZH01000144.1:0-521 GCF_001509495.1 Actinoplanes awajinensis subsp. mycoplanecinus
CATGGCCCGCAACACGCACCTGCCCGCACCGCAGCCGACCCGTCCGGTTGTCCACTACTACCCGGACCCGGCGATGGTCGCCGACCTGGAGCGGCTCAACGCAACCGAGCTGGCCGCTCGCCGGGCGCAGGAACGGCTGCTGTACGGGCGCTGGAAGGTCCGCCAGGCCGCGATCCGGGAGCGTGACCGCAAGGTCCGTCAGTTCTGGTTCGGCTTCGGCGGTGTCCTGGCCCTGGTCGTGCTGGCCGTCTTCGCGTTCGCCGCGTGGATGGTGTGGACCTGGCTGGCCGCGCTCGGTGCCGGTGTCCTCGCGATCCCGGCGATCGTGGTGTTCCTCGCGGTCACCGCGATCGGTGGTCATCGCTGCGTCACTGTCGTGCAGCACTGGCACTGACCAGCACCACCACAACTTCACATTTCAAGCGGACGACACCAGGTGCAACAGCCGTGGAAAGCAAGCCCCGGTGCCGCCGCCCCTAACCACCAAACCCACTTCCGACGGAAGGAGTCGGCACGATGAA
>NZ_LLZH01000145.1:0-120352 GCF_001509495.1 Actinoplanes awajinensis subsp. mycoplanecinus
GCGTTCGCCTTCCTCGCACTGATCTTCCCGTTCGCCGGCGCCGAACAGCCGTTCTTCACCCACGGCGCCTGGGCGCTGCTCCCGATGGCCGCCGCCGCCCTGGTAGGGACCGGAATCGGTCACGCCCTGCGCCACTGGACCGCCACACCGACGTGGACCCCGGCCCACCTGCTCGGCGCGGCCCTGGGTGCGGTGGTCGGCCACACCCTGTTCGGCCTGCTGGCCAACGCCGAGACCCTCCCCGACCGCCTCTTCCTCGCCGCCCTCGCCCTGACCACCACCGCGCTGGCCCCCCCAAGCAATCAAGCGCCGCTAACCCCCAGCGTGGGGACTTTCGGTGCGGAGCGCACCACAACTCCCCACACAAGCCCCACCAACCCCCAGCGTGGGGACTTTCGGCGCGCACCGCACCACAACTCCACACACAAACGCCGCCAACCCGCAGCGTGGGGACTTTCGGCGCGCACCGCACCACAACTCCCCACGCAAGCCCCGCCAACCCCCAGCGTGGGGACTTTCGGCGCGGAGCGCACCACAACTCCACACGCAAGTGCTGCTGAGCCGCGGCGTGGGGACTTTTGGGGAGGAGGGGGGCGTGGCTTTGCCTGCGCGGGGGGCTGGGTTAGAGGGCTTTGGGGAAGACTTTTTCGAGGATGGTGAGCAGGGTGGTGGTCAGCAAGAGGTGCACCTGGTCACGGGTCAGCACGTTTCGTTGGAGCCACTCCCGGGCCGTGTAGGTGGCCATTCCGACATAGGCGCGGGCCATTCCGCGCAGGGCCTCGTCCTGGCGGTCGCCCAGGCCGACCGCGGCCAGGACGCTGTCCGCCGCCACGTCGACGGCCTCGGTGATCACCCGGTCGACGTCGCTGTCGCCGGCCATCCCGCCGGCCGTGATCGCGGCCAGCCAGGACGTGCTGTGCCGGGACACCACGTCGAGGAACCAGGTGACGATCGCGTCCACCCGTTGCGGCGGGTCGCCGACCGGCAGGCGTTCCAGGGCCACCTCGGGCACGGTCAGCATCACCCGGACGACTTCGAGGTAGAGCTCCTTCTTCGTACCGAAGTAGTGGTTGACCAAGCCGCGGGCCACCCCGGCGTCGCGGGCCACGTCGGTGGTGGAGACCTCCGGGTACGGGCGCTCGCCGAACAGCCGGACCGCCACCGACAGGATCTGCTCCCGCCGGGCGTCCGGCTCCAGCCGCCGGCCCCGGATCGCGGTCTGGCCTGGTCGTTCAGCCCCTGTCGACACAGCCGTGACCTTACGGCACGTCGATTCATCGGCTTCCGAGATGCCCGGTTCGCCGATGGCGCCGCCGCGCCGAACGATGGATGCCGCCAATTCGTCACGAGCTTGTTGACACATCGCCAATAGTGCTCGAGGGTATGTCGATGCCGACGCCTGGACTGGAGACCTACGCCGAGCCGTGGCGTAAGCCGGAGCACGACGACCTCGCCGAGCTGGCGCGCACCTTCTTCCTCAAGGAAGTCGTGCCGCACGCCGCCCGCCTGGAGAAGCAGGGCCACCCCGACCGCGAGCACTACCTGCGAGCCGGCGAGCTCGGCCTGCTCGGCCTCTCGGTGCCGGAGGAATACGGCGGCGGAGGCGGCGACGTCACCCACGAGGCGGTGCTGCTGCACGAGCAGACCCTGACCGGCGAGGGCAGCCTCGGGCTGGCCGTGCACAGCGGGATCATCACGGGTTACCTCACGGCGTACGGCACCGAGGAGCAGAAGCAGCGCTGGCTGCCGCAGCTGTGCAGCGGCGAGCTGATCGGGGCGATCGCGATGACCGAGCCGGACGGCGGCTCGGACGTGCAGGCGATCCGTACCCGGGCGGTGCGCGACGGCGACGACTTCCTGGTCAGCGGCGCCAAGACGTTCATCACCAACGGGCACCTGGCCGGGCTGCTGATCCTGGCGGTGACCACCGACCGGTCGGCGAAGGCGCACGGCATCTCGCTGCTGATCTGCGAGCTGACCGACGACGCGCCCGGGTTCCGCCGGGGCCGCAACCTGGAGAAGATCGGGCTGCACGCGAACGACACCGCCGAGCTGTTCTTCGACGACTTCCGGGTGCCGGCCGCGAACGTGCTGGGCGGCGCGGAGGCCGAGAACACCGGCTTCTATCAGCTGATGCGCCAGCTCCCGCAGGAACGCCTGGTGATCGGGGTGGGCGCGGTCGCCGCGATGCAACGCGCTGTCGAGCTGGCCACGGCGTACGCAAAAGAACGAACCGCCTTCGGTAAGCCGTTGATCGGCCACCAGAACACCCGCATGGTGTTGGCGGAGTGCGCGACCCGGACCCGGGTCTCGCGGATTTTCCTGGACGACTGCATCGTCCGGCACGCCCGGGGTGAACTGGACGTGGCGACCGCCGCGATGGCCAAGCTCTACCTGACCGAGGGCCAGTGCGAGGTCGTCGACCGCTGCCTGCAGATCTTCGGCGGCTACGGCTACACCACCGAGTACCCGATCGCCCGGATGTACGCCGACGCCCGGGTCCAGAAGATCTACGGCGGTACCAACGAGATCATGAAGGAGCTGATCGCCCGTGCCCTCTGACGCTTATATCTACGACGCGGTGAGAACACCGCGCGGGCGTGGCAAGGAGACCGGCGCCCTGCACGGCACGAAGCCGATCACGCTGGTCACCGGCCTGATCGACGCCGTACGGGAAAGGTCCCCCGGTCTCGACCCGGACCGGATCGACGACCTGGTGCTCGGCATCGTCACCCCGGTCGGCGAGCAGGGCGGCGACCTCGCCCGCGCGGCCGCCCTGGTGGCCGGACTGCCGGACACCACCGGCGGGGTGCAGCTCAACCGCTTCTGCGCCTCCGGCCTGGAGGCGGTCAACCAGGCGGCGTCGCGGATCCGCTCCGGCTGGGAGCACCTGATCCTGGCCGGCGGCGTCGAGTCGATGTCGCGCAACCCGATGGGCTCGGACGGCGGCGCCTGGTTCCTCGACCCGGAGACCGCGCTGGCCACCAGCTTCGTGCCGCAGGGGATCAGCGCCGACCTGATCGCGACGCTCGAGGGCTTCAGCCGCGACGACGCGGACGGCTGGGCGCTGATCTCCCAGGAGCGGGCCGCCAAGGCGCAGGCCGGCGGCGCGTTCACCCGGTCGATCGTGCCGGTCCGCGACCCGAACGGCCTGGACGTGCTGGCCGTCGACGAGCACCCACGCCCGGACACCACCCGGGCCGGGCTGGGCAGGCTCCGCCCGTCGTTCGCCGGGATCGGCGAGCAGGCCGGGTTCGACGCGGTGGCGCTGCAGAAGTACCACTGGCTCGAGGAGATCAACCACGTCCACCACGCGGGCAACTCGTCCGGGATCGTGGACGGCGCGGCGCTCGTGATGATCGGCTCCGCTGAGACCGGGCGTGCTCTCGGGCTGACTCCCCGAGCCAAGATCGTCGGCGCGGCGGTCAGCGGCGCCGACCCCACGCTGATGCTCACCGGTCCGACCCCGGCCACCCGCAAGGCCCTGGCGGTCGCCGGGCTGGGTGTCGCCGACATCGACCTGTTCGAGATCAACGAAGCGTTCGCCGCGGTGGTGCTCAAGTACATCCGCGATCTGGAACTGGACCCGGAGAAGGTGAACGTCAACGGCGGCGCGATCGCGCTCGGCCATCCGCTCGGCGCGACCGGCGCGATGCTGGTCGGCACGGTCGTCGACGAGCTGGAGCGGCGCGACCTGCACCGGGCCGTAGTCACCCTCTGCATCGGCGGCGGCATGGGCGTCGCCACCGTCATCGAGCGCGTTACGGAGTTCTCCTCATGATCGAGTACGCCCGGGACGAGGCCGGCATCGTCACGCTGACGATGAATGACCCGGACCAATCGGCCAACACGATGAATGCCGTCTACACGGCCGCGATGAGCGCCGCGCTGGACCGCCTCGAGGCCGAGCGCGACCAGGTCACCGGCGTGATCGTGGCCAGCGCGAAGAGCACGTTCTTCGCCGGCGGCGACCTGCCGATGATGAGCCAGGCCCGGCCGGAGGACGCGCCCGCGCTGTTCGACCTGCTCGGCACGATCAAGCGGGACCTGCGACGGCTCGAGACGTACGGCCGGCCGGTGGTCGCCGCGATCAACGGGGCCGCGCTCGGCGGCGGGCTGGAGATCGCGCTCGCCGCACACCACCGGATCGCCCTGGACGCGCCGGGCACCCGGCTCGGCTTCCCCGAGGTGACCCTCGGGCTGCTGCCCGGCGCCGGCGGGGTGACCCGGACCGTACGGATGCTGGGTCTCGCCCCGGCCCTGATGACCTGGCTGCTCACCGGCAAGCGGCTCAAGCCGGCCGCGGCTCGCGACGGCGGCCTGGTCGACGAGATCGTCGCCACCCCGGAGGAGCTGATCACCAAGGCCCGGGAGTGGATCGCGGCGAACCCGGACGCGGCACAGCCCTGGGACCGGCCCGGCTACCGGATCCCCGGCGGCACGCCGGCCACCCCGAAACTCGCCGCGCAGCTGCCGGCCTTCCCGGCCACGCTGCGCAAGCAGCTCAAGGGCAACCGGATGCCGGCGCCCGAGGCGATCCTGGCGGCCGCCGTGGAGGGCGCCCAGGTCGACCTGGAGTCCGCGTTCGTGATCGAGACCCGGCGGCTGATCACGCTGCTCACCGGCCGGATCGCGAAGAACATGATCGGCGCGTTCTTCTTCGACATGCGCGCGGTCAACGGCGGGCAGGCCCGGCCGGCCGTCGAGGTCGAGCCGGCTCGCAAGGTCGCGGTGCTGGGCGCCGGGATGATGGGCGCCGGGATCGCGTACGCCTGCGCGAGGGCCGGCCTCGACGTGGTGGTCAAGGACGTCACGCCGGAAGCCGCGGCCCGCGCCGTGACCGAAGGTGATCCGGCCGTGCTGGCCCGGATCACCACCACCGCCGACGTCGAGGACCTGCGCGGCTGCGACGTGGTGATCGAGGCGGTGTTCGAGGACCCGAAGCTGAAGCACCAGGTGTTCGCGGAGATCGAGCCGGTCCTGGCGCCCGGCGCGCTGCTCGCCTCGAACACCTCCACGCTGCCGATCACCGGCCTGGCCGAGGGGGTGAGCCGGCCGGCCGACTTCATCGGCATGCACTTCTTCTCCCCGGTCGGCAAGATGCCGCTGCTGGAGATCGTGGTCGGCGAGCGGACCGGTGACGCGGCCATCGCCCGGGCGTTCGACCTGGGCCGCCGGATCGGCAAGACGCCGATCGTGGTCAACGACGGGCGCGGCTTCTTCACCAGCCGGGTGATCGGCCAGTTCATCAACGAGGCGATCGGGATGGTCGCCGAGGGGGTGCCGGCCGCGTCGGTCGAGCAGGCCGCGCTGCAGGCCGGGTACCCGACCGGTCCGCTGGCGCTCGCCGACGAGGTCACGCTGACACTGATGCGCAAGATCCACCTGGCGTACCGGGCGGCCGGGGTGGTGGCCGGGCACGAGCGGGCGCACGCTCTCGTCGAGACGATGTTGACCGAACACGATCGGTCCGGGCGGTCGTCGGGGCGCGGTTTTTATGCGTACGAGAACGGGCGGCGCGGCAAGCTCTGGACCGGGTTGGCCGAGCTGGCCACCGACGAGGGACGAGCGGTCCCGTTCGCCGATCTGCAGGAGCGTCTGCTGTTCAGTGAGGCCCTGGACGCGCTGCGCTGTCGTACCGAAGGGGTGTTGCGGACCGACGCGGACGGCAACATCGGATCGATCCTGGGCATCGGATTCCCGGCCTGGACCGGCGGCGTGATCCGCTACGTCGAACAGCACCCCGACTTCAAGGGCCGCGCGTCCGAGCTCGCGGCGCGGTACGGCGAACGGTTCGCACCGGCATGACCGCGCTCAACGGGATCCGGGTGGTGGAGCTGGCCGGGCTGGCTCCCGGGCCGTTCGGCTGCATGATGCTCGCCGACCTGGGCGCCGACGTGGTGCTGATCGAGCGGCCGGGCGGGACCGGACCGCTCGTTCCGCAGGCCGGTCCGCTGCAGCGCGGCCGCCGCACGGTCACCCTCGACCTCAAGTCGCCGGACGGACTGACCGGTCTGCTCACCCTGATCACCGAGGCCGACGTGCTGGTCGAGGGGTACCGCCCGGGCGTCGCCGAGCGGCTCGGCTTCGGTCCGGACCGGTGTGCCGAGATCAACCCGCGCCTGGTCTACGGGCGGATGACCGGATGGGGACAGGACGGTCCGCTGGCCGCCGCGGCCGGGCACGACATCGACTACCTGGCGATCGCCGGCGCGCTCGACCCGCTGGGCCGGGCCGGTGAACGACCGCACGCCCCGATCAACCTGCTCGCCGACTTCGCCGGTGGCGGCATGCTGCTCGCCGTCGGGGTGCTCGCCGCGCTGCTGGAACGCGAGCGCTCCGGCCGGGGCCAGGTCGTCGACGCCGCGATGGTGGACGGCTCGGCGCTGCTCACCACGTTCCTGCACGGCATGATCGGGGCCGGGACGTGGCGTGGCGGGCGCGGGGAGAACCTGCTCGACGGCGGGGCGCCGTTCTACGACACGTACACCACCGCGGACGGCGGGCACGTCGCGGTCGGCGCGCTGGAACCGCAGTTCTACGCCGCGCTGCTCAAGGGGCTGGGACTCGACGACGACCCGGACCTGCCGGCCCAGTTCGACCGGAAGGCCTGGCCGGAGCTGCGCCGGACCTTCACCGCACGGTTCCTGACCCGGACCAGGGACGAGTGGGCGGACGTCTTCGCGGGACTTGACGCGTGTGTCAGCCCGGTGCTCTCGCCGCGCGAGGCACCGGACCATCCGCACAACCGGGCCAGGTCCGCTTTTGTCGAGGTGGGCGGGCAGGTCCAGCCCGCTCCGGCTCCGCGATTCGGTCGTACGCCGTCAAGCGTGCCGGAACCGAGCCGGACCGCGAGTGTCGCCGAAATCTTGGAGTCCTGGTCCTGACCTGCTCGTGAGGGACCGCCCAGCCGGGCCGTTTGCCGGACCGTCCCGGCTGGGCGGCGTCAGCGGGATCAACGCCGGGGCGCGCGGAACGGCACGCGGCATCGCGGGAACGTCAGATGGTGAATCATGCCGCCCGGCGGGCGTGTTTCTCCCGGTACATGGCGGCGTCCGCCTCAGCGGTCAGCGCGTCCAGGTCCGCGGTGCTCCCGGCCGGGCGGAACGCGGCGCCGATGCTCACCCCGACGGTCACCGCGGCACCGCCGCTGATCGTGATCGGCTGGGAGATCGCCGCCCGGATCCGCTCGCCGGTCAGCCGCGCCGACGCGGCGTCACCCTCGGGCAGCAGCACCACGAACTCGTCGCCACCCAGCCGCCCGGCCAGGTCACCGTCGTGCAGCACCGCGCCCAGCCGCTGACCCACCTCGTGCAGCAGCACGTCGCCCGCGGCATGCCCGTACGTGTCGTTGACCTGCTTGAACCCGTTCAGGTCGAGCAGCAGCACGGCGAGCGGCCGGCCGTCGCAGCGCTCGGCCCGCACGGCCAGCTGGGCCCGGTTCGGCAGGCCGGTCAGCGAGTCGTGGCTGGCCTGGTGCTGCAGCTCGCGCCGGACCTGCTGCAGGGTGGTGAGCTGGCGCTGGAACGCGCTGGACTGCGCGCCGGTGATCAGAGCGATCATGATGTTCAGGCAGATCCCGCCGAGGCCCTCGCCACCCGGCAGCGGCATGCTCAGCAGCGCCACCGAGGTGACCACCCACGCGGCCAGCGCGCCGGCCAGCTGGTGCCGGATCGCCGCGATCGCGATCGGCAGGCCGAGCACCGGCCAGGTGGTCTGCGTGGTGTGCGCCTGGGTGACCGCCACGAAGGCGATCACGGTCACCGTGTCCAGGGCGACCTGGAGCACGCTGAGACAGGTGTACCAGCGGGATCCCGGCGCCCGGACGCCGCGCAGCGAGAACACGCAGGACACCGCCATCAGCAGCGCGCCCAGCAGGCTCACCCCGGTCAGCGCCGGCACCGGGTCGGCCGGGCCGATCCCGCCGATGCCGAAGCCGTAGAGCAGCGTGGTCACCAGGCCGATCGACCGCGACAGCAGAGCAGCCATCTCGACCATGCGCCGCCGGGTGAGCAGCGTGTCGTCGAGTGCCGCCGCCCGGTGCTGGACAGTCTCGGTTCCCACGTGCGTTCCATCGGCTCCCCGGCCCGGGACATGAGAGAAGGGCCGGTCGCGTCGGCGACCGGCCCTTCTGCGCTACGTCGTACGGATCAGAACGTGAACGCTCCCACCAGGGCCCGCAGCTCCTCGGCGGTCCGGGAGACCTCTTCGCTGGCCTCGCGGGTCTGGTTGACCCCGCTGACCGTGGCCTGGCTGGCCGACGAGACGTCGGTGATGTTCGAGGCGATCCGGTTCGAGCCGGCCGCCACCTCGCCGATGCTGCGGCTCATCTCGCCGGTGGTGGCGGTCTGCTCCTCCACCGCCGAGGCGATGGTGGTCTGGAAGTCGTTGATCTGCGCGATCACCTCGGAGATCCGGTTGATCACCTCGACCGCGCCGCTGGTGTCCTGCTGGATCGCGAGGACCCGGGTGCCGATGTCCTCGGTGGCCCGGGCGGTCTCCTGGGCCAGGTCCTTGACCTCGGAGGCGACCACGGCGAAGCCCTTGCCGGCGTCGCCGGCCCGCGCCGCCTCGATGGTGGCGTTCAGGGCGAGCAGGTTGGTCTGCTCGGCGATGCTGGTGATCAGCTTGATCACGTTGCCGATCTCGGCCGACGAGTCGCCGAGCTTGCGGATCGTCTCGGTGGCCCGCGCGGCCTCACCGACCGCGATCGAGGCGACCTGGGCGGCCTCGGCGGCGTTGCGGGAGATCTCCCGGATCGACAGGCCCATCTCCTCGGAACCGGCCGCGACGCTCTGCACGTTGCGGGAGATCTCGTCCGCCTCGGTGGCGGCCGAGCTGCTCTGCCGGTCGGTGTTGTCGACCGCCGAGGCGATCTCCGCGGAGACCGCGGCCAGCTCGGTGGCCGCGGTGGCCAGCGAGTCGGAGTCCTTGGCGATGGTGGTCATCGAGTCACGCAGCTTGTCCAGCGAGCGGTCCAGGCCCTGTGCCATCACACCCAGCTCGTCGCGGGACTTGATGTGGCTGCGCCCGGTCAGGTCACCGCGGTCCAGCGCCTCGATCACCAGGCCGATCCGGCGGATCGGGCCGAGGATCGAGCGGACCATCGGGATCGCCATGCCGACCAGCAGGGCCAGCGCGATCAGGGCGACCACGATCGCGGTGTTCCGGGTGGAGCCGACGGTGCTGCCCATCGCGGCCTGCTGCGCCGCGACCTCCTTCTCCACCACCTCGGTGATCGCGTCCAGGTCGTCGTCGGTCTGGTTGTTCTTCTCGGCGATCTGGTCGATCTTGTCGATCACCGACTTGGGGTTGGCCACGCCGGCCGCGACGAAGTCGTTGATGAACGTGTTGAAGTCGGCGAAGTCCGCGTCGTAGCTCGTGAACTGCTCGACGATCGGAGCCGGCAGGCCGCAGGAGTTCACCCCCGCCGAGGCGTCGACCGAGGACTGGATGTCGTCCGCCGCGTCCTGGGTGACGTCCTGGCCCAGGGCCGCCCGGTAGGCGTCCACCTTGAGCTCGCTCTGCCGGTTGTTCAGGTGGTTGAGCGCGGCCTGGCCGCACTGCAACTGGCCCACCCGCAGCGCCTGGTCGGCCAGGCTGTCCTGGCCGATCAGGGTGATGGCAGCCATGCCACCGAGCGCGACCGCGCCGGTGACGACGATGATGCCCAGCCGTTTGGCTGTGCCGATGTTCTCCAGGCCGAGCATCTTCCCTCCAGGGTTGGCTGACTGCCCACACGATCGACCGTGAGCTTGGCCACCTGAGGAAGACGCAGGGCCTTCGTGCGGTTTGCTCGGTTTCCATCCGGTTGCAACCGCCGAACGCCGGAGAGGTCTGACTCCTACCGGTGAATCTTGGTGCGCCAGTCCGCCGGTACGGCGCCGTCCGGGCCGGGCACCGGCTGATCGTCCGGGTGACTGGTGGGTGCGGCCAGTTCGGGGCCGTTGTCCGCCTGCTCACTCCGATAGTCCCAGAACCAGTCCTCGCCCGGTTCAAAAGACTGGATCACGGGGTGGCCGGTCTCCCGGAAGTGTGCCGTGGCGTGCTGCGAGGGCGAGGTGTCGCAGCAGCCGATGTGCCCGCACTGCGCACATCGGCGCAGGTGGACCCACCAGCCGGCGGACTCCAGACACTCCGCACAACCGGTGCCGGACGGCAGGACCTCGGGCTGAATCGACGCGCTCACGACCGAAAACCTACCTCACCGGGGCGGGGTGCTCCCGGTCGTACTCCTCGCGCGCCGACTGCACCTGGTCGACCTCGCCCTCGAGCAACTCGATCAGCTCGATCAGCTTGGCGGCCACCCGGGCGCCGAGCGGGGTCAGGGTGTATTCCACCCGCGGCGGGATGGTGGCCTGCACCTCGCGGTGGACCAGGCCGTCGCGCTCGAGCGCCTGCAGGGTCTGGGCGAGCATTTTCTCGCTCACGCCGTCGACCCGGCGGCGCAGGGCGTTGAATCGGAAGGCGCCGTCGTGCAGCGCGGCCAGGGCCAGGCCGCCCCAGCGACCGGTGACGTTGTTCATCACGCCCCGGGAGGTGCAGTCCCGGGCGAAGACGCTGGGGATCAGGTCGTCGGCCGGATCAGTCATGCGTCGAATCTACCCCGCCCCACCGTGCCTCCCTGGGTGACGGCGCCCACGTTTCGTTTGCGCTTTCGAAAAGTTAGTGCATTCTCAGATGCAGCACTTCCGCCGGTTCGTTGTCGTCCCGCCCCGTTCTTCAGAGGAGCTCTCATGACCACCATCGCTGTCACCGGCGCCACCGGACACCTCGGCCGTCTCGTCGTCGAGTCCCTGCTCAGCCGAGGTGTCGAGCCGAGCTCGATCATCGCGGCGGTGCGGTCCCCGGAGAAGGCGGCCGGGCTGCTCGCCCGCGGCGTCCAGGTCCGTGCGGCCGACTTCGACAAGCCGGAGACCCTGGCCACCGCGTTCGCCGGCGTCGACCGGCTGCTGCTCGTCTCCACCAGCTCGCCGGGCAGCCGGCTCGCCCAGCACCACGCGGCGATCGAGGCGGCCAAGGCGGCTGGCGTCGGGTTCGTGGCCTACACCAGCATCCTGCGGGCCGACACCACCCCGGTCCTGCTGGCCGCCGACCACAAGGCGACCGAGGAGGCCCTCGCGGCGTCCGGCCTGAAGCACTCGTTCCTGCGCAACGGCTGGTACCACGAGAACTACACCGCGCAGATCCCGACCGCGACGGCGAACGGCGGCTTCCTGGGCAGCTCCGGCGAGGGCCGGATCGCCGGGGCCAGCCGCGCCGACTACGCCGAGGCGGCGGCCGCGGTGCTGGTGGCCGAGGACGTCAAGTCCGTGTACGAGCTGGGCGGGGACGCGCCGTTCACGATGGCTGAGCTGGCGGCCGAGGTGAGCAAGCAGACCGGGACGGAGATCGGGTACAGCGATGTGCCCGCCGACCAGTTGGTCACGATCCTGGCTGGTGCGGGGGTGCCGGAGGGGTTCGCGGCGATCCTGGCGGACACCGACGTGCACATCAAGGAGAACGGGGCGCTGGACAACCCGGGCAGTGACCTGCGGGAGCTGATCGGGCGGCCGACGACGTCGCTGAGCGACGCGGTGGCGGCGGCACTGAAGGGCTGAACTGCTACGCGGGGTCGGTGACGTCGGCGAAGGTGCCGCTCAGCGCGGTCACCGCGTCGTCGGCGCCGACCCGCAGGCCCACACCGTGCTCCCCGCCGCCCAGACTGATCGTCCGCCCCCGGGTCCGCTCGTCCGCGATCACCGGCCACGCCGTCGCCGACCCGAACGGTGTGATCGTCCCCCGCTCGTACCCGGTGACCTCCTTGGCGGTGCCGGCGTCCGGCATCGACAGGCGGTTCACCCCGAGCAGCGCCCGCAGCTTCGGCCAGGAGATCGACCGGTCCCCGGGCACCAGCACGAACAGGTACTCGTCCGGCCCGCGCCGCACCACGAGCGTCTTCACCAGGTCGCGCAGCTCGACACCGAGGGCCTCGGCCGCCTCGGCGACACTGCTCACCCGGCCGTGCCGGACCACCTCGTATCCGATCCCGGTCCCGTTCACGGCAATGATCGCGGCGCTCGTCACGTTGCCACCGTAGTAGCTTCGGAACTGTCGAAATCAGGAGGCTGGACAATGAGTGACAAGCCCCGGCTGCTGCCCGGACCGGATCACCCGATCACCATCACGCCGACCGGCAAGCGGGTCGTGGTGACCGTCGCCGGCAAGGTGGTGGCCGACACGCAAGACGCGCTCAGCCTGCAGGAGTCGACGTATCCGGCGATGCAGTACGTGCCGCTCGCCGACGTCGACCGGTCGCTGCTGACCCGCACCGAGACCCGGACGTACTGCCCGTACAAGGGTGACGCCGGGTACTACTCGGTCACGGTCGACGGCCACACCGTGGTGGACGCGATCTGGGAGTACGTCGCGCCGTACGACGCGGTCGCGCAGATCAAGGACCACGTCGCGTTCTACCCGGACCGGGTGGACAGCATCCAGGTCGGGTGACTAATCAGCGCGTAGTGCCGAGCGGACCGCTGCCAGCTGGTAGCGGTCCGTTTCGTACGGCGTGTAGAGCGAGATGCGGTCGATCGTCGTACCGAATCGGTCCTTGAGCCCGGCCGCGACCGTCGCCGGATCGCCGGCCACCGCGAACGTGTCGAGGACCTCGTCGGTGACCTCGGCGGCCATCGCGGTCCAGTCCTGGCGGCGGGACAGCACGTTGAGCCGGTCGGCCAGGTCACCCCAGCCGTGCACCTCGAGCACCGGACGGTACGCCGGAGTGGAGGCGTAGAACGCGATCTGCGCGCGCACCGCCTGCTCGGCCCGGGAGCGTTGTGCCTCGTCGGCGCCGAGCACCACCATCGCGCCCAGCCCGATGGTGAAGCCGTCGAGTGAGCCGCCGCGTGCCGCGCGCACGGCCGGCAGGGTCCGCTCGGCGAGGTACGTGACGCTGGTCAGCGGGTGAGCGAGCAGCCCGTCGGCGACCCGCCCGGCCACCGCGGTCATCAGCTCACCCACCGCGGCCAGCTCGATCGGCGGGTTGCCGTGCGGGTTCGGGCCCGGGTCGAAGAACTCGGTCATCAGGGTGTGCTTGTAGAACTCGCCGCGGAACATCAGCCGCTCGCCGGTGGCCCAGGCGTGCCAGATCGCCCGCAGGGCGGCCACGAACTCCTCCATCCGCGCCGCCGGCCGGCTCCACGGCATCGCGAACCGGCGCTCGATGTGCGGCTTGACCTGGGAGCCGAGCCCGAGCCGGAACCGGCCCTCGGAGATCAGCCGCAGGTCGTTGGCGAGCACCGCCACGGTCATCGGGTTGCGGGCGAACGCCACCGCGATCGCGGACTGCAGCGAGATCCGTTCGGTGGCCCGGGCCACCAGGGCGAGCGTGGTGAAGACGTCGTGCTTGGTCTCCGCCGCCCCGAAGCCGTCATAACCGACCTGCTCCGCCGACACGGCCGCGGCTTCCGCCTCGGCCGGGGACGCCGCCACCGGCGCGGTGAAGTCAACAAACATCCCACAGTGATAACACCAGGACGATCCAGGAAAAACCTCAGGGGTACGCCACGGCGGCCCGGATCGCCGCCGCCATCGTCTCGGTGGTCACCGCGCGCAGCAGGTCCAGGTCGACGTCCGCGGTCAGCTCGCCGGTGGCCAGGGCGACGACGGCGTCACCGTCGTAGCGGGAGTGCGCCGGGTGCAGCGCCCTGGCGAAGCCGGTGTGGCCGCTCTGCGCCAGCAGATGACAGTCGTTCTTGGTCAGCTTCGCGTCGGTGAGCACCACCGCGATCGTGGTGTTCGCGCGCTGGAACGGCATGGCGGCCTGGTACGTCTCGGCACCGCCGAAGAACGGCCGGCCGTCCGGGGCGAGCACGTCGCCCCACGCGTTGACCACGACCAGGGCGGTCACCCGGGCGGGGCCGGCCCGGCCGTCGGCGCGGCCAAGCCCGCCGGGGTCGGCACGGCCGCGCCACGTCCCGGTGTGCGCGCCCGCGCCGGCCCCGGTGGCGCCGGTGCGGAACTCGTCGCCGTCCAGGGCCGCGAGCGCGGCGGCCCGGCCGGCCTCGGCGGTCGGCGGCGTCCCGGCCACCGAGCCGTCGAAGATCGACATGCCGACCACGATCGGGACCGGGCCGAGCGCGGTCGGGAAGCCCAGGCCGCGTTCGCGCAGCAGGGTCATCACACCGTCCGCGGCGGCCAGGCCGAACGCCGAGCCTCCGGAGAGGACGACCGCGTCCACCCGGTCGACCAGGCGGGCCGGGTGCAGCAGGTCGAACTCGCGGGTGGCCGGTGCGCCGCCGCGCACCTCACCGGACCCGACGGTGCCGGGCGGCGGCAGGATCACGGTGACGCCGGTGCCGTCGCCGGTCCAGTTCCCGGCGTGCGCGGAGAGCAGCTGCGGTTCACTCACCGGCCCAGCCTAGAGACCCCGGCTGGATCTCAGGGGTGCCTCAAGGGCTCCGAGACACCCCTGAGAGCCAGCCGGAACCCGCAGGCGCGCCACGGCCCGGAGCGACAGCGACCTCGCGCGGCGGCCGGCAGCCCGCAGGCGCGTCGTGGTCCGGGACGAGCGGGCCTCGCGCGGGACCGGCCCGGGGCGTGGCTCGTAGCCTGCGGCGGGGCGCTCGGTATCCGTACCGGAAAGGTTTTATCGGATCTTGCGGAGGGTGCGGCGGCCGGCGAGCAGGGCGGTCCCGCCGAGGACTGCCGCGAGGGTCGCCGCGGCCAGCAGCACGCTGAGCGCCGACGGCCAGGACGGCCGGGGCAGCGGGGACGGGTCCAGACCGGCCAGCGGCAGCGCCCACCCGGTCGCCGCCCAGCCGGCCAGGGCGATCACCACGCCGACCGGCACCGCACCGGCCACCAGGACCGGGTACGCCCACAGCGCCGCCCGTCGCATCGCGCCCCGGCTCAGCCCCTGCGCCCGCAGCGCGGACAGGTCCTCCACCTGCCGGTCCCGGCCGGCCGCGGCGGTCAGCACCAGCACCCCGGCGGCCAGGATCGCGACGAGGGCGGCGACCAGCCCGGCGTATCCGAGCGCGACGGCCGGGCCCTGCCGGTCCAGCCGTGCGGCCGTCTGCCCGGCCCGGATGTCGGCGGTGACCTCCAGACCCTGCGCGGCCAGCCGGTCGAGCACGTCGGCGGGCGCCTTCGCGGAGAGCCAGACCTGGGCGCCGGGCGTGGGCGCGCCGTCGGCGGACACCCGGTCGGCGTACTCCAGGTCGATCAGCGCGGCGGGCGCGCCCACCCCCGGTACGGCCGGCAGCCGACCGGCCACCGTGACCGGGACCTGGCGATAGTCGAGTCCGGTCACCGAGCCGGGCACGTACGTGCCGGTGGCCACGATCGGCAGTGGCCACGGCACGTCGGCCGGCTGCACCAGCAACCCCTCCGGCAGACCGTCCAGACTGGTCACGTCGATCCGCAGCCCGTCCGGGGCGGCGCTGAGCCGGCCGCCCTCGGTGACCCGCCAGGCCGCCGGGTCGCCGCTGCCCCAGCCGTGCACGGTGAGCACGCCGTGCACGCCCAGGACCGCGTTGCCGCCGGCGATCCGCAGCGCGTTCAACCGGCAGCCCTCGGCGCACCCGGCCGCCGAGTACGTGTAGGTGTGCCGGCCCGGGTCGATCACGCCCATCGGCGCGACCACGTCCGGCCCGTGGCCGTCGGCCGGGGTCAGCACCGCGTCCATGCTGACCCCCTTGCCGTGCTCGAAGTCCGCGGCGGTCACGTCCAGGGTGACGGTCGCGCCGCGGGGCGCCTCCAGCGGCGCGGGCGCCTCCGGGTGCAGCGCCGCGACGATCTCGTCCGGGTCGGCGGCGCCGCCACCGGGCCAGCTGGCCACCGCGGGCAGCCGTGACGAGTCGACGCCGAGCAGCGGCGGCTCACCGGGGGTCTGGGTGATCCGGACCGCGGCCATCGCGAACGCGCCGTCCGGGTCGACCGCCCGCACCGCGGCGAGCAGCTGGTTGCGGCCGGTGTCCCGGATCGACAGCACCCGGTCGGCGCCGGTGCCCAGCCCGGCCTCCACCTGCCGGCCGCGGGCCGCGACGTCGGACGCGGCGACCAGGTAGCAGCTCACCGCGACCGCCGCGACCAGCAGCGCGAACACCCGGCCGGTGGACGGCCGGCGGGACAGCAGCAGGCCGGTCAGGCCGGGGCCGAGCCGGCCGCGCTCCAGCGCGCGGTGCCCGGAGCGGGCGGCCAGCGGGCGCAGGGCGCGCGCCACCAGCAGGGCCAGGGCCAGCATGACCAGGGCCGGGGCGGTCGCGCCGACGCCGACCAGGTCGCCGCCGCCGAGCGCGAGCTGCACCGCCGCAGCGGCCGCGAGCGCGCCGATCAGGATGTCCACGGTGAGCCCGGCCCAGCGGCCCGGTGCCGGGGCGCGGCGCAGCAGCTCGCTGACCGGGCGCAGCATCGTCGCGCCCTGGGCGAGCAGCACGGCCAGCACCACGGCGGCCGCGGCGAGCGGGGCGTAGACGAACGACCCCGGGTGCGGGTCGGCGCCCACCCCGGGCCAGCGGACCGCCACCACGGCGTCGACCAGCCACTGCCCGGCCAGGGCACCGGCCACCGTGCCGGCCAGCACCGCGACCAGGCTCTCCCCGGTGGCCAGCAGCCAGCGGTGCGGACGGCGGGCACCCCGCAGCGCCAGCACCGCGGTCTCCGGGCGGCGGACCTCGGCGACGGCCGCGACGGCGAGCAGGATGGCCAGGCAGGCCAGCACGATCAGGGCGACGGCGGGGACCGGGACGATCCGGCCGGCCGTGGTGCGCCCCTCGTCGATCCGGGCCATCAGCGCCGGCATCTGCGACTCCAGCCGCAGCCCGGCACTCGTCGTACCGGGGACGGAGAGGTCGGCGCCCAGGTCGGCGACGGTCGCGCCGAGCCGGTCGAGGGCGGCGCGCAGAGCCGGCAGGCGATCCACGTCCAGGGCGCCCGGCCCGGCCCAGCCGTCCACGCCGAGCTCGGCGTCGCCGTGTTCCATCAGGGCGAACGTGGTCTGGTCGGTGAACGCCGGCTCACCCGGGGCCAGCTCGTCCGGCGCGAAGTAGCCGTGCGTGCCCCAGTACGCCTCGGCCGGGTCCGGCACCCGGTAGACGCCGGCCACGAAGAACCGTTTCGGGGCGCCGTCCGCGGTGTACTCCATCACGTCCGGGTCCTTGCTGAACACCGCGTACGACAGCGACACCGACTGCCCGGCGACCAGCTTCAGCCGTGTCGCGGTCTGCTCGCCGAGCACCACGTCACCCTCGCCGAGCAGGCACCGCCCGGTGACCATGACCAGGTGCGCGCAGACGTCCTGCCGCTGCACCAGCCGGGTCCGGCGCCGGTCGTCCCGTTCGAGGCCGACGGTGGCGAACTCGGCCGAGTACGCGTACCGGAACCCGGGCAGGTCGACGAGGCTCACGCCGGTGGTGGAGAGGTCGACCCCGCCGCCCGGTCCGGTGCCGGCCGCTCGATGGTCCTTGTCGTCGGCCCGGATGCTGACCGTCCGCTCGGCCGGTGCGGCCTGCGCCACCTGCCCGGCGGCCACCACCCGGCCGGCGGCCCGCAGGTAGGCCGGCGCCGCGACCGCCGGTGCGACCGCGAACGCGGCCAGCACGGCCAGGACCAGCGCCGGACCGCGCCGGGCCCAGACCATCGCGAACACCAGCGCGATCATCGGGGTGTCCCCTCGGTCCGGGTCCGTTCGACGGCCGCGGTCAGCCAGCCCAGCACCCCCAGCACCAGGAACCCGGCCAGTGCGGCGCCGAGCAGCGGCAGCCAGCCGAGCGCCTCGGGTGGTGGCAGCAGCCGCCAGCCGTCGGCGAAGAACGACGCCGGCTCACCGACCACCCGGCGGGCCACCAGCGCGGCCAGCACGCCACTCGCGGTGCCCGCCACGACCAGGGCGAACGGTCCGAGGTGGCGGGTCGCGGCGGCCGTCGACGCGGGCAGCCCCTGCACCCGCAGGGCCCGCGCCGAGGCACGCTGCGGGGCCCGGTCGACCGCGGCCGCCACCGCGCCCGCGGCGGCCGCGGTGAGCAGCGCGATCACCGCGCAGAGCAGGGCGAACGACCCGGCCGGCGCGGTGCCCCGGCCGGGCGTGCGGCCGGCCCGGGCGGTGACGGTCTCGTCGGCCAGCACGATCAGCCCGGCCCCGGTCAGCCGGTCGACGACGGCGGCCGGGGTGTCACTGGTCAGCCACACCTGGGTGATGCCGGTGGCGCCGGTCTCGGCCGCGATCCGGCGTACCGCGTCGAAGTCGGTGAGCACCCCGGTGGCGCCGAGCACCGGCAGCGCGGCGACCTCCGCGGTGACCCGGGCCGGGACCTGACCGGCGCCGAGCACGTTGATCGCCGGTTCGCCGAACCGCCACGCCACCGGGATCGGCCCGGCCAGCAGCAGGGGGAGGGGGAGGGTGGCGTCCACGGCGTACAGCCGGTCGGCACCGCTCTTGACGGCGGTGCGGCCGGCCGCGACGGTCAGGCCGCCGGCGCCACCGGCCAGTGCCAGGCCGGCGTCCGAGGTGGCGGTCCGCCAGCGGGTCGCGTCGCCGAACCGGGCCGTGCTGAGCAGGTCGGTGTCCGGGTCGCGTCCGCGGAGCGAGTGCAGGGTGATCGGTTCCGGTGCGGGCGCTCCGTCCGGGCCGGGCGGGCTGGGGATCTGCCAGCGGACCAGGCGGCAGCCGCCGGCGCAGCCGGTCACCGGCCGGGTGACGGTGTGCTCGCCGGGCGGCACCGGTCCGAAGCCGACGGTCACCGTGGCGCCGGTGACCTCGTCCTGCAGGATCGCGTCGACGGTGGCCGGGGCGGGACGGTCGTTGCGGACCCGCAGCACCAGAGCGTGGCCGGTGATCAGCGGGACGGCGTCGACGGCGGCCGGTGGCTGCGGGCGCGGGCCGAACTCGGGGCACCACACGCCGACCGCGGCGAGCCGGGCGGTGTCCACCACGACGACCGGCGGGCTGGCGGTGCGGTCGACGGCGGCGGCCATCGCGTACCGGCCCTGCGGGTCGGCGACCGCGACCGCGTGCCGCAGCGCGGTCCAGTTCTCCGCGCGGACGGTGAGCACCCGTGCGGCGCCGAGTTCGGCCTCGGCCCGCGCGGTGTGCGCGTCCCGGTCGGCGGTGGCCGCGCCGGTCGTGCCGGCCAGCATCGCCACCGCGACGGCGAGCAGCGCGCACACCCGGTCCAGGCCGGCCAGCCGGGACATCCGGACCGCGGTCAGGCCGAGCCGCAACCGCCCGGCCCGCAACGCGGCGCCACCACCCCGGTCCGCGGCCCGGATCAGCAACCGGGCCAGCAGCACCGCGACCGCGACGGCGACCGCGAACGGGGCGATCGCGCCGACGCCGGCGTCCGGGCTGCCGGACCGGGCCTGGTAGCCGGCCGCGATCGCGACCGCGATCACCAGGAGGTCGGCGAGCAGGGCCGCCCGTCCGCTGCGGGCAGTGGGCACCTCGCGGTTCAACAACACCACGGGGGTACGGATCAGCAGCAGGTCCGCCACCACCAGCGTGCCCAGCGCCCCGAGCAGCACGGCCAGCACCGCCCCGATCGCCCAGGCGGCCGTGACCACCCGCTCGCCGGCGACCGGCGCCCCGGCCAGCAGCCATCCGGCGCCCGCACCGGTCAGCAACCCGAGCAGGCCACCGGCCAGCAGCGGGGCCAGGTGCTGGCCGGAGAGCAGGGCCAGCAACCGGGATCGGCTGCCGCCGCGGAGTTTCGCCCAGGCCGCGTCGCGCCGCCGGTCCCGGGCGGTGTACCGGCCGGCCAGCGCGATCGCGTACCACCCGAGCAGCAGCACCGGGACCGCGGCGAGCAGGACGGCCCGCAGCAGCCGCTCCCCCGCCTCGGCCAGGACGGCCCGCAGCGGCCCGGTCGGGTCGGTGATCTCGCCGAGCGCGCCGGCCCGGGCGACCAGGTCACCGAGGTCGTACCCGCCGTCGCCGCGCATCAGCGGCACCGGCACCTCGGCCTACCAGGCGAGGACCGGCTGGCCGAGCGCGGTGCCGGTGAACGTCGGCGCGACCGTGAAGATCGGGTCGAGGCCGCTCTCCACCTTGAACAGCGGGTCGGTCCAGTACCCGGTGGACGCGTCGCCGATCGTGTAGATCCCGGTGACCCGCAGCGGGATCGGCACGCCCTCGGAGTTGACCGCCACCCCGATCGTCCCGCCGGGCCGGACGCCGAGCCGCCGGGCGACCGGTGCGGTGATCGCGGCGTCGCCGGCCACCGCCGGGCACGAGCCGGTGATCCGGACGTGCGCGCAGAAGCCGTCCCGGTAGTCGACGTTGACCTTGTCGGGGGTGCCGGCCGGGTCGGTGGTGCTCATCGCCCGGCTCAGCCCGAGCACGCCGTCCGCGCCGGGCATCGGCAGGTCGCGCCGCACCGATGCGCCGAAGGCGCGCAGCGCGGCGTCCGGGTCGCCGCCGGTGTCACCGGGGCGGTGGACGTAGAGGGTGCGCTCGGCGGCCGGGACGCCGGCGACGACGCCGGCCGAGGCGTGGGCGGTCGCGGTCAGCGCGTACCAGGGCGCGGCGGCGGCCACCGCGGCCGGCAGCGCGGTGAGCACGAGCAGCGCACACGCCTGAGCGGCCCGGGAGCGCACCGCGCCCCAGAGGATCGTGAACATTCCCCCGTCTCACCCCCTGGAACACACCTTCACGCTCCCCGGCCCGGAAGGCACGCCCCAACGATCAGACCGTTACCCCTCTGATATCGACGGCCTCAACGATCGTGCGGTAAAGCTTCCTGTTCATCCGATGCGCCAATTCGGGCTCCGGCCGGGGCAGCACGAATGGTGATCAACCTGCCACCCTGTGTCGATGGCCGCGCCCCGTCACAGTGCACAGCCCCGCAGCCGCCGCACCCCGGCCGAGCCCGGCACCAGCCGCTCCCCCGCCGAGCCCGGCGCCCATGCCGTCGAGGTCTGGTCCGGCACCCGCCGCGACCAGGCCGATTCCGGCACCCGCCGCGAGCCGGCCGAGTCGCCGGCCGGGCGTCCACGCTGGACGGATCCGGCGGCGTCCCGGCCCGGGCAGCTCGTCTGGCAGCTCGTCACCGTGTGGGTGCTGGGCGGCTGCGCCCCGCTCGTGCTGGCCGGCATCACGCGCGGCTTCGACCTCGGCGGCGGCGTCGCCGTCCTGGCCACGGTCATGCTCGTGGTCGCCGCGCTCGGCGCCGTCGCCCTGCTCTACCTGCTGGCCCGGGCCACCTCGGTGGTCACCCCGCTGGGCGCCACCCCGGCCCGCCGCCTGCTCTGGGCCGCCCTGATGATCGGCGGCGGCACGATCGCCTGGCTGGCCGGCCGGGCGATCGTCAACGCGCACGACCTCGGCATCCTGCACAACGGCCGGCTGACCGTCCTGCTCGGCGGCGCCGTGATGCTCCCGGTCGCGGCCCTGCTGACCCGCGGCTGGTGGCTGCGCACCCCGGCCGCGCTGATCCTGCTGGTCCTGGCCGGCTCCGGCCTGGTGGCCTTCCGCGACAGCGGCCCCTCCGAGATCGACCTGCGCCTGGCCCACACCGGCTGGACCCGCGACCAGCTGCGCGTCGTCACCATCCCCGGCTACCAGCCGACCCACCAGAGCTTCGGCCTCGGCTCCGGCGGCGACGAATACCGGGCGACCGGCGCCATCCTGAACAGCTCCTCGGTGACCGGCCGGATCCGGCTGGTCGCCACCCTGCTCCCGATCGAGTGCCAGCTGACACCGGACTGCCCCGGCTTCGCCCACCCGCTGCTGCCCCCGACCGGCCCGTCCACGTTCCTCGGCACCGCCTGGGGCATCGACGAGACCGACCCGCCGAACGCCGCGATCCGCGACGGTGACCTGATCCTCGAACTGACCGGCGGCCCCGGCGTCACCTCGGCCCAGCTCCGCACGGCCGTCGCCACCGCCCGCCGGGCCACCGACGCCGAGGTCCTGACCGCCCTGCCGGAGTCCGCCGCCCCCAACCCCGCCGAAGCCCTCCGCCGCTGGCTCCGCAACCACACCTGACCCACCCCTGCTGCCGCGAGGGCGGGCGGTCTCGCGGAGGCACGGGCGGGACGCGGCTCGGAGCCTGCGGACGGGACTCCCCGCTCGTACCGGAAAGGGGTCTGCCAGAAGGTCGGTAGGTTGAGCGGTATGAGCATGCGTTTCGGGGTTTTCGTGCCGCAGGGCTGGCGGATGGACCTGGTCGAGATCGACGATCCGGTGGAGCAGTACGAGGCGATGACCGCGGTGGCCAAGCTCGCCGACGCCGGCCCGTGGGACAGCGTCTGGGTGTACGACCACTTCCACACCGTGCCGGAGCCCACGGTCAACACGACGTTCGAGGCCTGGACGGTCAGCGCGACGCTGGCCCGGGACACCAGCCGGGTGAAGATCGGGCAGATGGTCGGGTGCAACGGCTATCGGCAGCCGTCGTTGTACGCCAAGATCGCGTCGACGGTGGACGTGGCGAGTCGCGGGCGGCTCTACGCCGGGCTGGGCGCCGGGTGGTACGAGCACGAGTGGAAGGCCTACGGCTACGAGTGGGCGGACGTGCCGGAGCGGATGCGGGCGTTCCGGGAGGCCGTCGAGATCGTCCACAAGATGTGGACCGAGGAACAGCCGGTGTTCCAGGGCAAGCACTACCGGATCGACGGGGCGATCAACCAGCCGAAGGGCGCCGGGCAGCGCAAGCCCGACCTGTGGCTGGGTGGCGGCGGCGAGAAGGTGACGCTGAAGCTGGTCGCGAAGTACGCCGACGGCTGCAACATCGGCGGCGGTGACCCCGAGGTGATCCGGCACAAGCTGGACGTGCTCCGCCGGCACTGCGACGAGCAGGGCACCGACTTCGACCGGATCGCCAAGTCGACGAGCCTGAACCTGGAGCCCGGCGAGTCCACCGCGGCGATCCGTGAGCGGGTGGAGCGGATCGCGGAGGCCGGCGCGGACTACGTGATCGCGTACATCCCGCGGGTGGCGTACGAGCACGAGCCGCTGCTGGCGTTCGCCGACGAGGTCATCCCGCAGTTCTCCTGACCGTTCGCGCGAAAGGGGGAGCCGAGACCGGCTCCCCCTTTTTCGTGTGGATGAGGTGCGTCACCAGGCGTTCCCTGATCACAAAGCGCCCTCCGCCACCCGCCATCCGGCCCTGACCAGCGGCTCCCTTTCCTGACGCGTTCCAGGGAGCGCTCTCCGGAACTTTCGGGACTTCGACCGGAAGCGCTCCCAGGGCAAAACCGCAGCCAGCGCTTAACCGGTTAACCGAAAAACGGCGGTTTCCAGCGTGCAAAACCGACACTCCGGCATGGCATGATTTCGGTGCCGGGCCCGGAAGTTGCAGGCATGAGATGTCCCCACAGGCATTGCACCCCGGAGGTAAGGAGTGCACCCCCATGGTCGTCGGCAAGCAGCGCGTCACCATCGCGTCCATCGCGGAATCCGCCGGAGTCTCGGTGCCGACCGTCTCGCGGGTGCTCAACGGGCGCTCCGACGTCTCGCCGCAGACCCGTGAGCTGATCGAGCGATTGCTCCGCGAGCACGACTACCGCCCCCGGAACTCTCGGCATTCCGGACGCGCCCGGCTGATCGACCTGGTCTTCAACGACCTGGACAGCCCGTGGGCCCTGGAGCTGGTCCGCGGCGTGGAGGACGTGACCCACGCGGCCGGCGTCGGGACCGTGGTGTCCCAGGTGCACCGGCGGACCACGGCGACCCGGCAGTGGCTGCAGAACCTGCGTGCCCGGGCCTCCGACGGCGTCATCTTCGTGACCTCGGACGTGGCCGAGCCGGTGCACAGCGAGCTGCACCGGTTGCGCGTGCCCGTGGTGATCATCGATCCGGCCGGTGGCGCGGCCACCGACGTGCCGACGATCGGGGCGACGAACTGGTCGGGCGGGCGCACGGCCACCGACCACCTGATCGGGCTCGGACACCGGCGGATCGGGTTCATCGCCGGGCCGAAGGATCTGCTCTGCAGCCGCGCCCGGCTGGACGGCTTCCGCGCCGCCATGGAGGCCGCCGGGGTGCCGCTCGACCCCGACCTGATGGAGCAGGGCAACTTTCTCAACGAGTCGGGTTTCCAGGCCGGTGGCCGGCTGCTGGACCGGCCCGACCGGCCCACCGCGATCTTCGCGTCCAGCGACCAGATGGCGTTCGGGGTCTACGAGGCGGCCCGCCGCCGCGGCCTGCGCGTGCCGGACGACCTGAGCGTCATCGGTTTCGACGACCTGCCGGACGCCTGCTGGGCGTCCCCGCCGCTGACCACGATCCGTCAGCCGCTCGCCGAGATGGGGTCGCTCGCCGCGCGGACCGTCCTGCGGCTGTCGCGCGGCGAGACCATCGAGACCCCGCGGGTGGAGCTGGTCACCAAGCTGATGGTGCGGGAGAGCACCGCGCCGCTGGCCGCCACCCGGGGCCACACCCCCGAGTAGCGGCCGGCGGCCGCGCGGCCTACTTGCCGAAGCCGGCGGTCAGACCGCTGAGCAGCTGACGGCGGCCGATGATGTAGAGCGTCAGGATCGGCAGGGTGGTCAGCACCACCGAGGCCAGCACGGCCGGGATGTTGACGCTGTACTGCCCCTGGAAACTCGCCAGCGCGAGCGGCAGGGTGCGCTGCTCCGGGCTCTGGGTCAGGATCAGCGGCAGCAGGAAGCCGTTCCACACCTGCAGGCCCTGGTAGATCGTGACGGTCACCAGCGCCGGCCGGGTCAGTGGCAGCGCCAGCCGCCACAGCGTGCCCCACTCGGTGGCGCCGTCCATCCGCATCGACTCGAAGAGCTCCTTCGGCACGTCACGGATGAAGTTGGAGAGCACCAGCACGGAGAGCGGGATGGCGAACGCGATCGACGGCAGGATGATCGCCCCGAGCGTGTCGTACATCTCCAGCTTGATGATGATCAGATAGACCGGGATGATCACCGCCTGCAGCGGGATCGCCAGCCCGAGCAGGAAGATCGCATTCGCGGTGCGCAGGAACCGGCTCACCGCGCTGCCCCGGACGATCGCGTACGCGGCCATGAAGGACACCGCGACGGCCGGGATGATCGAGCCGAGCGTGACGATCACGCTGTTGAAGAAGTACCGGACGAAGTGGTTCTCCAGCACGAACCGGTAGTTCTCCAGCGTGGGGCTGACCGGCGGTGCGAGCGGGTTGGTCCCGTAGTAGTCGGCCTGCGCCTTGAAACTGGTGATCACGATCCAGTAGATCGGGATCACCACGATCAGCAGCCAGAGCCAGCCGGCCAGGCCGCCGGCCCAGTTGAGCTGGGACAGCTTGGAACGCCGGCTGCCCGAGGGCGGCGACACCTTGGCCGATCGGCCGGGCGCCCGGGTGTCGAGCACAGTGGTCATGATCAGGCTCCTTCCAGCTGACTCTGCGACGCGTCGCGGCCACCGAGCCGGCGCAGCAGCAGAGCCAGACCCAGGCCCACCAGGACCAGGATGACAGCGATCGCGCTCGCCGGGCCCATCAGGTTGGACCTGAATCCGGTCACGTACATGTCGACCGCGAGCGCGCGGGTCGCGTCACCGGGGCCACCCGCGGTGAGCACCCAGATCAGGTCGAAGAAGGTCAGCGAGCCGACCACCATCAGCGTCGACGATGTGATGATCGTGTACTTCAGCTGCGGCAGCGTGATGCTGAAGAACTGCCGGATCCGGCCGGCGCCGTCGATCTCGGCGGCCTCGTACATCGAGGCCGGGATCTGCCGGATGCCACCCTGGTAGATCAGCGAGTGGAACGGGATCCACTGCCAGGACACCACGAAGATCACCACGCCGACCGCGAGGGTGCTGTCGCCGAGCCAGTCCTGCTGGAGGAACTCGACGCCGAGGCTGGCGCCGAGGCCGAAGTTCGGGTCCAGCAGCATCTTGTAGGTGATCGCGATGGCGGCCTGGCTGAGCAGCAGCGGGATGAAGAAGAGCACCGCGAGGACCGTGCGGTACCGCTTGTGCGCGGCGATGAAGACGCCGAGCAGGATCGAGAGCGGGGTCTGCGCCAGCCAGGAGAGCGCCATGATCAGGAAGGTCACCCAGATCGCGTGCGGCAGGCCGGGGTCGCTGAGCACGGTCTTCCAGCTGTCCAGCCCGGTCAGGCTGAGCTCCGGGCTGATGCCGTTCCACGACGTGAAGCTGAGTGCCAGCACGCCGAAGAGCGGCAGGATCCCGAAGATCGTGAATGCCACGAGCGCCGGCCACGCCATCCAGGAGACGGAACCGCTCCCCCCACCGCGGGAAGCGGTGGAGGGAGCGGTCCGCACGACAGGCGGTGCGATCGTCATTTGCCGATGACCGCGTTCATGTTGGTGGCGAACTGCTGCGGCGTCACCTGCAACTGGAACAGCTTGGCGATGTTGTCCAGCAGCGTCTCGGCGGACGACGGGCTCAGCGCCTGGTCCCAGGACTGACCGAACGCGGCGGCCTTGGAGGAGACGTCGAAGACGAAGTTCAGGAACTCGGCGTCCGGCGAGGCGGCCAGCTTGGCCTTCGCGTCCTGCACGATCGGCACACCGCCGGTCTGGATCCAGCCCTCCTGCTCGGTGTCGTCGAGCAGGCTGGTGAAGAACTTCTTCGCGGTCTCCTTCTGGTGCTCGGAGGCCTTCGAGTAGATCGACAGGTACTGGCCGGCGTTCCCGTACGTGTTCGTCGGGTCGCCCTTGCCGCCGTCGACCGCCGGGAAGTTGAAGAAGCCGAGCTTGCCGTCCTTGATGAAGTTGCCGCCCTCGGCCTTGATGATGCCGTAGGACCAGCTGCCGTGCAGCTCCATGGCCGCCTTGCCGCGGTAGAGCAGCGCCTGGTCGGCGTTCGAGTCGGCGGTGATCGACGAGAAGCCCTTGATGAAGCCCTTCGCGTTGACCAGTTCCTGGGTCTTGGTCAGGGCGTCGATCGCGGCCGGGTTGTTCCAGGCGTCCTTCTGGCCGCCGTAGACGGCGTCCATCACCTCGGGGCCACCGATCCGGTCGAAGAGGAACTCCAGCCACATCATGTTCGTCCAGCGGGACTGCCCGCCGAGCGAGAACGGCGCGATGCCCTTCTCGTTGAACTTGGGCAGGATGCTCATCAGCTCGGCCCAGGTCTGCGGCGGGGCCGCCACACCGGCCTTCTCGAAGGCTTCCTTGTTGTAGAGCATCACGATCGGCTGCACGGTCTCGCACGGCATCGCGTAGATCTTCTTGTCGATCGTGGCCGGGCCGAAGGACGCCTTGAACAGACGGTCCTTGACGGCGGCGTTCTGACCGAACCAGTCGGTCAGGTCGTCGACCTGGCCGGCGTCGACGTAGCTCTTCAGGCCGCCGCCGCCCCAGCCCCAGATGATGCTGGGGGCCTGGCCGGCGCCGAGCGAGGTCTTCAGCTTGTCCTTGTAGGCGTCGTTCTGGATCGCGGTGACCTTGATCTGGTTGGCCGAGTTGGCCTTGTTGAACCGATCGACCGCACCCTGCCGGATCGGCTCTCCGGGCGGGCCGCTGAGGAACCAGTAACCGGCGGCGTCCTTGTCACCGGAACCGCCACCGCTGGAGGAGTCGCCGGGGCCCGACTTGCCGCACGCGGCGAGACCGGTGGCCGCGGCGGCACCCGCGGAGAGACTCAGAAAATTCCTGCGCTTCACGCTTATTCTCCGTACTCGAAGCAAGCCGCGCCGAAGCGCGGTGGGTGATTTAGCGATGGCGACGGCGGTCACCGAGTTCCGGAACTTTCGAGTGACAGCCGCAAATTAACGCGAGGTTTCGTTAACGTAGGGTTTCGCTGTGACAGGTGTCAAGACCCTTGCCGTAACCGTGCCCGGAGCGCGAGAGTAGGCAGCGTCGGCAGGCATTTTCAGAACGTCGGCGCGCACGCCAAGGCCCCCGAAAGTTTCGGGGGGACCCCCGGAGGAAACGTTGACTACTGAACAGGTGACCCAACCATGGCGTAACCCGGCATTGCCGGTAGCCGACCGGGTCGAAGCGCTGCTCGCCGAGATGACCCTCGAGGAGAAGGTCGCACAGCTCGGCAGCCGCTGGGTCGGCAACGACATGGGCGACACCGGCGAGGACGACGGGTACGACCCGGAGGAGCAGCACAACGTCGCCCCGATGCAGGACGTCTTCGCGGCCGGCGGCAGCGTCGCGCTCGAGGACGCCGCCCGGCACGGCCTCGGCCACCTGACCCGGGTGTACGGCAGCGTGCCGCTCACCCCCGCGGAGGGCGCCACCGAACTGATCCGCCAGCAGCAGATCGTGATGGGCAGCCGGCTCGGCATCCCGGCCCTGGTCCACGAGGAGTGCCTGACCGGGTTCACCGCGTTCGGCGCCACCGTCTATCCGGCCGCACTCGCCTGGGGCGCCACCTTCGACCCGGAACTGATCGAGCGGATGTCCGCCGCGATCGGCCGGGACATGGCCGCGCTCGGCGTGCACCAGGGCCTGTCCCCGGTGCTCGACGTGGTCCGCGACTACCGGTGGGGACGGGTCGAGGAGACCATCGGCGAGGACCCGTACCTGGTCTCGATGCTCGGCTCGGCGTACGTGCGGGGGCTGCAGAGCTCCGGGGTGATCGCCACCCTCAAGCACTTCGCCGGCTACTCCGCCTCGCGCGGCGCGCGCAACCACGGCCCGGTGCCGATGGGCCGCCGCGAGCTGATCGAGCTGATCTTCCCGCCGTTCGAGACCGCGGTCGCCGACGTCAGCCGGGGCGGCGGCGGGGTCGGGTCGGTGATGAACTCCTACTCCGACGTCGACGGCGTCCCGGCCGGCGCGGACTCCTGGCTGCTCACCGAGGTGCTGCGGGACGAGTGGGGATTCACCGGCACCGTCGTCTCGGACTACTGGGCGGTCCCGTTCCTGGCCACCATGCACGGTGTCGCCGAGGACAACACCGACGCCGGCGCGCAGGCCCTGGTGGCCGGCATCGACGTGGAGCTGCCGGACACCATCGGGTTCGGCGCCGGGCTGATCGAGCGGGTGCGCCGGGGCGAGGTGCCGGAGGCGTACGTCGACCGCGCGGCCCGCCGGCTGCTCACCCAGAAGGCCGAGCTCGGCCTGCTCGACGAGGGCTGGACCCCGGAGGCGTCGGTGCTCGCCGCGCCGCTGACCGACCTGAACGCGCCGGAGAACCAGCAGATCGCGATCGACCTGGCCGAGCGCTCGATCGTGCTGCTGGAGACCGGTACCGCGCTGCCGATCACCGAGCCGTTCCGGATCGCCGCGATCGGCCCGTGCGCCGACGACGCCCGCACCTTCCTCGGCTGCTACGCCTTCCCCAACCATGTGCTCCCCCGCTACCCCCAGCTCGGCCTCGGGCTGGACATCCCCACCGCGGTCGACGGGCTGCGCGCGGAGTTCCCGGCCAACGAGATCACGTACTCCCGAGGGTGCGACGTGAACGGCGACGACCGCACCGGTTTCGCCGAGGCGGTCGGCAACGCCCGGGACGCAAACCTGGCCGTGGTGTTCGTCGGCGACCTGGCCGGCCTGTTCGGCAAGGGCACCTCCGGCGAGGGCTGCGACGCCGAGGACCTGCGGCTGCCCGGCGTGCAGGCCGAGCTGATCGAGGAGCTGCTGGCCACCGGCACCCCGGTCGTGGTGGTGGTGGTCTCCGGCCGGCCGTACGCGCTGGGCGCGCTGGACGGCCGGGTCGCCGGGCTGGTCCAGGCGTTCATGCCCGGTCAGGCCGGCGGGCACGCCATCGCCGGGGTGCTCAGCGGGCGGATCCAGCCGACCGGGAAGCTGCCGGTGCAGATCCCGCGGCACCCGGGCGGGCAGCCGGGCACGTACCTGCAGCCGATCCTGGGCGCCACGCACAGCGGGGTGAGCAACCTCGACCCGACACCGCTCTACCCGTTCGGGCACGGGCGGTCGTACACCACGTTCGCGGTGGACGAGCTGCGGGTGGACGCGGAGACGGTGCCGACCGACGGGGAGTTCGCGGTGACCGTACGGGTGCGCAACACCGGCGAGCGCGAAGGCGCCGAGGTGGTGCAGCTCTACCTGGCCGACCCGGTCGCCCAGGTCACCCGTCCGGTGCGCCAACTGTCCGGTTTCCATCGCATCGCGCTGGCCGCCGGCGCGGAAGCCGACGTGACGTTCCGGGTGCACACCGACCGGACCGCGTTCGTCGGCCGCGACTTGCGGCGCGTGGTGGAGCCCGGTGACCTGCGGATCCTCGTCGGCACCTCGGCCGGGGACCTGCCGTGCACGGCCTCCGTCCGGCTCACCGGCCCGGTCCGCGAGGCCGGTCCGGAGCGCCGGCTGGTCACTCCGGTGGAGGTGCGCACCCGCTAATCGTGACCGGCGGTCACCGCTCGCCTGCGGAACCGACACTAGGCTGAACCGGTGCCCCGACGCATCAAGGACGACGAGCGGCTCCGCCGGTTCGAAGCCGTCACCGATGCGGCACTCTCCCGTCTGGACGTCTCGGACCTGCTCGACGAGTTGCTCGACCGGGTCCGGGACCTCCTGGACGTGGACACCGCGGCGATACTGCTTCTCGACGAGCACGCCCAGCAGCTCGTCGCCACCGCGGCCAAGGGGCTCGAGGACGAGGTCCGGGCCGGGTTCCGGGTCGCCGTCGGCACCGGTTTCGCCGGGCGGGTCGCCGCGCTCCGGCGCCCGGTCCGGCTGGCCGACGTCACCCCGGAAGACGTGGTCAACCCGATCCTGCTGCAGAAGGGGATCCGGTCGCTGCTCGGCGTACCGATGATGGTCGGCACCGACCTGGTCGGCGTGCTGCACGTGGGGACGCTGAACCCGCGCCGCTTCGGCGCCGACGACGTACGCCTGCTGGAACTCGTCGCGGACCGGGCCGGAGCGGCCGGCCGGATCCGGGCCGACAAGCTGGACCAGACGGCGGCCCTGGCCGTGCAGCGCAGCCTGCTGCCGGCCCGGCTGCCGGAGATCCCCGGCGTCGAGCTGGCCGCGCGGTACGTCCCCGGGCACGCGTTCGGCATCGGCGGCGACTGGTACGACGTGTTCACCCTGCCCTCCGGCTGGCTGGGCATCGTGATCGGCGACGTCTCCGGGCACGGCCTGGCCTCGGCCGTGGTGATGGGCCGGGTCCGCAGCGCGCTCCGGGCCTACGCGCTGATCTGCGACGGCCCGGCCGAGGCGCTCACCCTGCTGAACCGCAAGGTGCACCACTTCGAGGCGGGCAGCCTGACCACCGCCCTGTACGCCATGATCAGCCCGGACCGGGACCGGATCCTGGTCTCCTCGGCCGGCCACCCGCGCCCGGTGCTGGCCCACCCGGACGGCCCGGCCCGGCTGGCCGCCGTGCCGGTCGACCCGCCGCTCGGCATCGGCCGGCCGGCCACGAAACGGCGCAGCAGCGTCCTGGAGTTCCCGCCCGGCGCGCTGCTGCTCTGCTACACCGACGGTCTCGTGGAACGCCGGGATCAGGTGATCGATACCGGATTGCGGCGCCTGGTCGGCCTGGTCAGGGCGGACAATGCGGAGACGGTCTGCACCACGGTGATGACCACGGCCGGCGCCGAGCCACCCGGCGACGACGTGGCCGTGCTCGCGGTCCGCCGGCACGCGTAAGCACACACACTCGTAACACGGAAAAATGTCTGCACCCCCTTGTCCGCCACGGATTCAGCGGAAAAGATGGGGCCGCATGCACTGATACCACAGTTGGAGGCCGGATGACCGCCAAGCAGGTTCTGCACAATTTCGTCGGTGGCGCCGCGGTCGCGCCCGCCGAGGGCCGGTACGCGGACCTGATCGACCCGTCCAGCGGCGAGGTGTTCGCGTCCGCCCCGGTCTCCGGCGCCGAGGACGTGGACCGTGCGATGACGGCGGCCGCCACGGCATTCGACCAGTGGCGCAACACCACGCCGAGCGACCGGCAGCGCGCGCTGCTGAAGTTCGCCGACGCGGTCGAGGCCCGGGCCGACGAACTCGTCGCCGCCGAGTCGCAGAACACCGGCAAACCGCTCGGCCTGACCGCCAGCGAGGAGCTGCCGCCCGCGGTCGACCAGATCCGGTTCTTCGCCGGTGCTGCCCGGCTGATCGAGGGCCGCTCCGCCGGGCAGTACCTGAACGGCTACGAGAGCTACGTGCGGCGCGAGCCGGTCGGGGTCTGCGCCCAGGTCACGCCGTGGAACTACCCGCTCATGATGGCGGTCTGGAAGATCGCTCCGGCGCTGGCCGCGGGTAACACCGTGGTGCTCAAGCCGTCCGACACCACCCCGGTGACCAGCGTGCTGCTGGCCGAGATCGCCGCCGAGTTCCTGCCGGCCGGCGCGTTCAACGTGGTGCTCGGCGACCGCGGCACCGGCCGTGCGCTGGTCGAGCACAAGACCCCGCAGATGGTGTCGATCACCGGCTCGGTGCGGGCCGGCATGGAGGTGGCCGGCTCGGCCGCCGCCGACCTCAAGCGCACCCACCTGGAGCTGGGCGGCAAGGCCCCGGTCGTGGTCTTCGAGGACGCCGACATCGAGGCGGCGGCCGCCGCGATCGCCGAGGCGGGCTACTTCAACGCCGGCCAGGACTGCACCGCGGCCACCCGGGTGCTCGTCGCCCCGGCCGTCTACAAGGACTTCGTGGCCGCCCTCGCGGCGCAGGCCCGTGGGATCAAAACCGGTCAGCCGGACGACGAGGACGTGCTCTACGGCCCGGTCAACAACGCCGGCCAGCTGGCCCGGGTCTCCGGTTTCATCGACCGGCTGCCCGACCACGCCTCGCTCGAGGCGGGTGGCGCCCGGGTCGGCGACCGCGGCTTCTTCTGGTCACCGACCGTGGTGGCCGGGCTGCGCCAGGACGACGAGATCATCCAGAACGAGGTGTTCGGCCCGGTCATCACGGTGCAGCAGTTCACCGACGAGGACGAGGCGGTGCGCTACGCCAACGGCGTCGACTACGCCCTCGCCTCCAGCGTGTGGACCAAGGACCACGGGCGCGCGATGCGGATGACCCAGCGGCTCGACTTCGGCTGCGTCTGGGTCAACTGCCACATCCCCCTCGTGGCCGAGATGCCGCACGGCGGTTTCAAGCACTCCGGGCACGGCAAGGACCTCTCGGTGTACGGCCTCGAGGACTACACCCGGATCAAGCACGTCATGCACCACGTGGGGGCCTGATGACCTCCTCCGAGGAGCTGCACAAGCGGCGGCTCGCCGTGGTGGCCCGCGGCGTGGGGTCCACGATCTCCGCGTACGTCGACCACGCCGGCGGCGGCACGCTGACCGACGTCGACGGGCGGGAGTGGATCGACTTCGCCTCCGGTATCGCGGTCACCAACGTCGGCAACGCGGCGCCCCGGGTGGTCGAGGCGGTCCGTGCCCAGGTGGAACGGTTCACCCACACCTGCTTCATGGTCGCGCCGTACGAGTCGTACGTGGCGGTCTGCGAGCAGCTGGTCGACCTGACCCCGGGCTCGTTCGAGAAGCGGGCGGCGCTGTTCAACTCGGGCGCCGAGGCGGTGGAGAACGCCGTCAAGATCGCGCGGCACGCCACCGGGCGGCAGGCGGTGGTGGTGTTCGACCACGCGTACCACGGCCGGACCAACCTGACCATGGCGCTGACCGCGAAGAACATGCCGTACAAGCACCGGTTCGGTCCGTTCGCGCCGGAGGTGTACCGGGCGCCGATGTCGTACCCGCTGCGCGACGGCGGGCTGGACGGCGCCGAGGCGGCCCGCCGGGCGATCGACGTGATCGAGAAGCAGGTCGGCGCGAGCAACGTGGCGGCCGTGCTGATCGAGCCGATCCAGGGTGAGGGCGGCTTCGTGGTGCCGGCGCCGGGCTTCCTGCCGGCGATCGCGGCATGGGCGTCCGAGGCCGGCGCGGTGTTCATCGCCGACGAGATCCAGACCGGGTTCTGCCGCACCGGCCAGTGGTTCGCCAGCGAGCACGAGGGCCTGGAGCCCGACCTGATCACCACGGCCAAGGGGATGGGCGGCGGGCTGCCGATCGCCGCCGTGGTCGGCCGGGCCGAGCTGATGGACGCGGTGCACGCCGGCGGGCTGGGCGGCACGTACGGCGGGAACCCGGTGGCCTGTGCCGCCGCCCTCGCCGCCATCGAGACCATGCGCGAGCTGGACCTCGACGCGGCCGCGAGACACATCGAGTCGATCTTGACAACGGCTCTCAGCGAGATCGCCGGGACGGACGACGGCATCGCCGAGATCCGCGGCCGGGGCGCGATGATCGCCATCGAGCTGGTGAAGCCGGGCACCATCGAGCCCGACGCGGCACGCACCGCGGCGGTGTCGAAGGCCTGCCACGAGGCCGGGCTGCTCACGCTGACCTGCGGCACCTACGGCAACGTGCTCCGGTTCCTGCCGCCGCTGGTCATCCCGGACGAACAACTGCGCCGCGGACTCGACCTCCTGACCATCGCACTTCGGGACAACTAGGACGTTCTTTGCCGGACCATGTCCCCACAGGGAAGAATCGCGCCGTGAGCGACGTGGCCCTGGACGAGATCAACAAGCAGATCATCGATCATCTACAGCAGGACGGGCGGATGTCGTACGCCACCCTGGCGAAGACGATCGGGCTCTCGGAAGCCGCGGTGCGCCAGCGCGTACAGCGGCTCCTGGACAACGGCCTGATGCAGATCGTTGCGGTGACCGACCCGCTCACCCTGGGTTTCGCCCGGCAGGCCATGGTGGGCCTGCGGGTGAACGGCGACCTCCGGGAGATCGCCGACAAGCTCGCCTCGATCCCCGAGGTGGACTACGTGGTGATCTGCGCCGGACGGTACGACCTGCTGGTCGAGCTGGTCTGCACCGACGACGAACACCTGCTCGACCTGCTCAACGAGAAGGTACGGGTGATCGAGGGCGTCGCCGCCGTCGACACCTTCATGTACCTCAAGCTCGCCAAACAAACGTATGCGTGGGGAACCAGGTAACCATGAGCTTCTGGCTGGAATCGCTCGGTCCGATCGAGCGGCGGTCCCCGCTGCCCGGTGACCGGGATGCCGACGTCGCGATCGCGGGCGGCGGCTTCACCGGCCTCTGGACGGCGTACTACCTGGCCAAGGCAGATCCCACGCTGCGCATCGTGATCCTCGAGGCGGAGTTCTGCGGGTTCGGCGCGTCCGGCCGCAACGGCGGCTGGGCGTCCGGGCTGTTCCCGGTCTCCGAGGCCAAGCTGGCCCGCACGTTCGGCGCCACCGCGGCCAAGGCCATGCACACCGCGCTGGCCGACGCGGTCGACGAGATCGGGCGCACCGGCATCGAGTGCGACTACGCCAAGGGCGGGGTGATCTCGCTGATCCGGACGCCCGGCCAGCTGCGGCGCGCCCCGCAGGACGCGCTGGACGCCGACGCGGCCCGGGCGATCTGCAACGCCTCCGGGGTGCTCGGCGGCGTCTACAGCGAGCACTGCGCCGCGCTGCACCCGGCCAAACTCGTCCGTGGCCTGGCCGCGGCGGTCGAGCAGCTCGGCGTGACCATCCACGAGGGCACCAGGGTGCGGTCGCTGCGCCGCGGCGAGGTGGTCACCGAGCACGGCACGGTGCGGGCCGGCACGGTGGTCCGGGCGCTCGAGGGCTACACCGCCGAGCTGGCCGGGCACCGCCGCGAGCTGGCACCGGTCTACTCCCTGATGATCGCCACCGAGCCGCTGCCGGCCGAGGTCTGGGACCGAATCGGGCTGCGCCGGCGGGAGACGTTCAGCGACGAGCGCCGGATGATCATTTACGGCCAGCGGACCGCCGACGACCGGCTGGCGTTCGGCGGCCGGGGCGCGCCTTACCACTTCGGGTCCCGGGTCCGCCCGGAGTTCGACCGGGTGCCGGCGGTCTTCGGCAAGCTGCGGCACACCGTCAAGGAGCTGTTCGGGATCGACGTCCCGGTCGCGGCCCGCTGGGGCGGCCCGCTCGGCATCCCCCGCGACTGGATGCCCAGCGTCGGCCTGCGCGACGGCGTGGCCTGGGCCGGCGGCTACGTCGGCGACGGCGTCGCGGCGACCAACCTGGCCGGCCGTACCCTCACCGACCTGATCCTGGGCCGCGAGTCCGAGCTGACCGCCCTCCCCTGGGTCGGCCACCGCTCCCGCCGCTGGGAACCGGAGCCGGCCCGCTGGCTCGGCATCAACGGCGGCTTGCACGGAACCGCCCTGCTGGACGCTCTGGACCGCTGACCACTCCCGGTCACCCGGACTTCCGACCGCGCCTATTCGGTACGACTACGGAGCGCACGTCCGCAGGCTACGAGCCACGCTCACTGGTGGTCTCGCGCGACACTGCGGCCCCCTCCGGACCGTGGTGCGCCCACCGATCCCGGCTGGCGCTGAGGGCTGCCTCAACCCCCGCGAGACAACCCTGAGCACCAGCCGGAGCGGTGAGCCGGCGGGAGACGCGCACCGGGGCGGCCGGTTAGACGGCGCAGTGCTGGTCGTGCTGGTGCGGGCCGTTGTCGAGCATCTCCTGGATGGCGGCCAGCAGCTGATCGTTCGGGCACGGCTTGAGCAGAACGGTGCAGACCTCGGCCTCGGCCGCGCGCGGGTCGCCCGGGGTGAGCTGGCCGGTCAGGATGGCCACCGGGATCTGGCCCACCTCGGGGTGGGCGCGGACCGCGCGGATCAGCTCCCAGCCGTCCATCCGGGGCATGCCCAGGTCGGTGAGCAGGGCGTCCGGATGCTTCTCCAGGATCATCTCGAGGGCGGCCTGCCCGTCCGGCGCGCGCAGCACGGTCAGGCCGGCCCGCTTGCACACCCGGGCCAGGACAGTGGCGATGTCCTCGTCGTCCTCGGCGATAAGCAGTACGGCCATGCCGTCAGCATGCGCCACCGAGGGGCGCTCCGGGACGTTTTACGACAATTACCAGTGTCGATCAACGGGGCGGTGACCCGTCAGTAACATCGCCCCGCGAGGAAACTCTCCCGCCGGCGCGCGGATCTCGACAACCGTCGATACTCTCGATCAGGTGACGCTTCAACTACCCATTGTGTTCATAGCTGCCCTCGGTGAACCCGGACAGAACTGGTCACCCGTCCTGGAACACCTGGGGGACCTGACCACCGTCACCTACGACCGGCCAGGCACCGGCGCCGCCCCACCACGGCCGGCGCCACGCGCCCCACTGCCGTACAGCGTGCTCGCCGACGAGCTGGCCGAGGAGCTCGACGAACGGCGGGTGACCGGACCGGCGATCCTGGTCGCGCACTCGATCGGCAGCCTGGTGGCCCGGGTCTACGCCGGCCGGCACCCGCACCGGGTGGCCGGGCTGGTGCACGTCGACGGCTCGATCCCGCAGCTGCGCCTCTGGCCGACGGACGAGACGACGGTGGACGGGGACGGCCCGGACGCCTCCGAGCTGGACACCGTCACCGGCCAGGTGGAGGTGCTCACCGCCACGACGCCGCCGGTGCCCGCGCTGGTGCTGACCCGCAGCCCGGTCCACCCGACGACCGCCGACCTGCCCGCCGGGGTCGAGGAGCTCTGGCTGACCAGCCAGCGGATCCTGGCCCGGGAGCTCGGCGCGCCGCTGATCGTCGCGGACGACTCCGGGCACCGGATCCCCAGCACGGCGCCCGACCTGGTGGCCTACGCGATCCGCGCGGTGCACACGGCCGCCGGCACGGCCCGGCCGGTCCGGGTCGACCCGGAGGAGCTGAGCAAGGCCGGCGGCCACCTGGATCGCACGTCGGCGACCTGACCGGCCTCACCCGGGTCAGGAGCCTGCGTCAGAGCAGGGTGCCGGCCTTGGTCAGCACCGACCGCAGGATCTGCTCGATCTCGATGAACTGGGTCTCGGTCGCGGTCAGCGGCGGCGCGAGCTGGATCACCGGGTCGCCGCGGTCGTCGGCACGGCAGTACAGGCCGGCCTCGAACAGCGCGCTGGAGAGGAAACCGCGCAGCAGCCGCTCCGACTCGTCGGCGTTGAACGTCTCCCGGGTGGCCTTGTCCTTGACCAGCTCGATGCCGAAGAAGTAGCCGTCGCCGCGGACGTCGCCGACGATCGGCAGGTCGAGCAGCCGCTCCAGGTACGACCGGAAGAGCGGGCTGTTCTCCGTCACGTGTCGGTTGAGGCCCTCGCGCTCCATGATGTCGAGGTTGGTCAGCGCTACCGCGGAGCCGACCGGGTGGCCGCCGTAGGTGATGCCGTGCGCGAACCAGTTCGAGCCCTTCAGGAACGGCTCGGCCAGCCGGTCGGAGGCGATCATCGCGCCGAGCGGTACGTACCCGGAGGTCAGGCCCTTGGCGACGGTGATGATGTCGGGCTGGTAGCCGTACTTGTCGGCGCCGAAGTACTCGCCGAGCCGGCCGAACGCGCAGATCACCTCGTCCGAGACGAGCAGCACGTCGTACCGGTCGCAGATCTCCCGGACCCGCTGGAAGTACCCGGGCGGCGGCGGGAAGCAGCCGCCGGCGTTCTGCACCGGCTCCAGGTAGACCGCGGCGACGGTGTCCGGGCCCTCGAACTCGATCGCCTCGGCGATCCGGTCGGCGGCCCAGACGCCGAACTGCTCGGGCGTCATGTTCTGGTCGGGACGGCGGTAGAAGTTCGTGTTCGGCACCCGCAGCGTGCTCGGCACCAGCGGCTCGAAGTCCTGCTTGAGCGCCGGGATGCCGGTGATCGACAGGGCGCCCATCGAGGTGCCGTGGTACGCGATGGCCCGGGAGATCACCTTGGTCTTCAGCGGCTTGCCGGTGTGCCGGTAGAACGACCGGGCCAGCTTCCACGCCGACTCGACGGCCTCGGAGCCGCCGGTGGTGAAGAAGATCCGGTTCAGGTCACCGGGCGCCATGCCGGCCAGCCGGCCGGCCAGCTCGATCGCCTTCGGGTGCGCGTACGACCAGATCGGGAAGTACGCCAGCTCGGCGGCCTGCTTGGCGGCGGCGTCGGCGAGCTCCTGCCGGCCGTGGCCGGTCTGCACGACGAACAGGGCGGAGAGACCGTCGAGGTAGCGGCGGCCGGCCGAGTCCCAGACGTAGCAGCCGTCGCCGCGGGTGATCACCGGCACCGGCGCGTCCTGGTACGCCGAGAGGCGGGTGAAGTGCATCCACAGGTGGTCACGGGCGGTCGCGGAGAGGGTGTCCACGTCATCGGGCTGTCGGTCGGTCACGATTTCTCCGTTGCCACTAGTTCCTACTGTTAACCCTGATCCTGCCCACGGAATCCGTCGTGCACAAGACCAAGAGCAACTATTTCCGTACTATTTCCGGGAATTCCTCAGCATGCCGAAGGCGCCGGTCACCACGTTCGTGACCGGCGCCTTTCCGCTGAGGACGATCAGTCCCGCTTGGCCTTGGCGCGGGAGCGCAGGTTGGCGATCACGGCGATCAGCAGGCCGGCCGCGAAGATCAGCGTGCCCATCACGTTGACCTGCGGTGGCAGGCCGACCCGGGTGGCGCCCCAGATCCACAACGGGAAGGTCACCGTGGTGCCCGCGGTGAAGTTGGTGACCACGAAGTCGTCGATCGACAGCACGAACGCCAGCAGCACACCGGACATCACGGCCGGCATGATGATCGGGAAGGTGATCTTCCAGAACGTCGTCCACGGACCGGCGCCCAGGTCGGACGCGGCCTCCTCGATCGACCGGTCCAGGGTGACCACCCGGGCCCGGACCACGGTGGCGACGAACGACACCGAGAACATCACGTGGGCGATGGTGATCGTGGTCGCGCCCAGCCCGGCGCCCAGCGTGACGAACAGGGTGAGCAGCGAGATGCCCATGATCAGCTCAGGCGAGGAGATCGTGGTGAACATGATGAAGTTCAGCGTGCTCGAGCCGCGGAACCGCCAGCGGCCCAGCGCGTAGCCGATCCCGGTGCCCAGCGCGCCGGAGATCACCGAGCTGACCACCGCGATCACCAGCGAGGTGATCAGTGCCTTGGTGAGGTCACTGATCCCGAAGACCTGGGAGTACCACTTGAAGGTGAAGCCCTGCCAGGTCTGGTTGTACCGGCCGTGCGGGTTGTTGAACCCGAACGCGATCATGATGAGGATCGGCGCCACCAGCCAGAGGATGATCAGCCAGGTGTAGGCGAACATCACCTGCTCGCCGCCGAACCGGAAACGACGGGTCTTGGTCATCGCGCCGCCGCCTTCATGACGTCCTCGGTGCCGAGCAGCCGCGCGTAGACGAAGATGCCGGCCAGCAGCACCGCCATCAGCGTGAACGAGATCGCGGAGGCCATCGGGTAGTTGGAGTTGGCCAGCGCCTGCGCCTGGACGACCTGACCGATCATGGTGGTCGAGGAGCTGCCCAGCACCGCCGAGTTGACGTAGTCCGAACTCGCCGGCACGAACGTCATCAGCACACCGGCGAAGACACCGGGCAGCGCGAGCGGGAAGACCACCTTGCGGAACACGGTGGCGGGCACCGCGTACAGGTCCTGCGCCGCCTCGATGACCCGTGAGTCGATCCGCTCCAGGGCCACGTAGATCGGCAGCACCATGAACGGGAGGAAGTTGTAGACCAGGCCGCCGATCACCGCGTACGACGTGCCGAGGATGTGGAAGCCGGGCGAGAGCAGCCCGGCCTCCTTCAGCGGATGCAGCAGCATCCCGTCGTCGGTGAGGATCTGCCGCCACGAGATCGTCCGCAGCACGAACGACACGAAGAACGGCAGCAGCAGCAGGAACAGGTAGGTGGACTTGCGTTTGCCGCCGTAGAAGGCGATCCAGTAGGCGATCGGGAAGCTCATCACGACCAGCACCACCGTCGTGACGAGCCCGTACACCAGCGAGCGGATCATCTGGGTCCGGTAGTCGGTCACGGCATCCACGTAGTTCTGCCAATGACCGGTGAAGCGGTACCCGTTGACGACGTCGCCCTGCTGCAGCGACAGCGACAGCATGGTCACCATCGGCACCACGAAGAACAACAGCAGCCACAACCCGCCGGGTAGCACGAGCAGGTAGGGCGCGAGTGTACGTTTTACCCGATTCATCGACTCAGCTCAGGGTGATCGGTTCGAAGATGCTCTGGAAGCCCTGCTGCTCCTCCGCGGTGTTGAAGTCCACGTAGTAGTGCAGCTTGGCGTAGTCGGCCTCGCCCGGGAACACGAGCGGACTGGTGGCGAGTTTCTCGAGGAGCGCCTTGTCCTCCCCGGTCTTCGTCGCCGCGTCCTTCTTGATCTGCTCCTGGGCGGCCGGCACCGGGCAGACGTAGTTGATGTACTCGGCCAGCGACGCGGCGTTCTCGACCTCGTAGAAGAAGTCCATCATCATGATCGCGTCGACCGGGTTCGCGGCGGTGACCGGGATGGTGAAGTTGTCCGTCCAGATCGTGCCGCCCTCCTCCGGGATGATGAACTGGAAGTCGGTGCCGTCCGAGACGTTCTTCTGGAAGATGTCGCCGGACCAGGCCTGCGTCAGCCAGACCTCGCCCTTGCCGAGCGCGTCGACGTAGCTCTGGTCGTAGTAGTTGCGGACGATGCCGGCGTCCTTCTGCTCCTTGAGCTTGGCCGCGGCCTTCTTCCACTCCTCCTCGCCCGAGTCGCCCGGCTTGAGGCCGGCCGCGAGCAGACCGAAGTTGGCCAGCTCCTGGGTGTCCGAGAACATGCCGACCTTGCCCTTGAACGCCGGGTCCCACAGGTCGGCGAGCTTGGTGATGTCCCGGCCGGTCTTCTTCCGGTCGTACGCGATGCCGGTGATGCCGGACGCCCACGGGATGCTGAAGACGTTGCCCATGTCGAACGACTCCTGGGCGTACGCCTTGCCCGCGTTGGCGGCGTAGTTCGGGAGCTTGGAGTGGTCCAGCGGCGCCAGGAAACCGGCGTCGCGGAACTGTCCGAACTGGATCGAGTTGGTGATCACCATGAGGTCGAAGCCGATCGACTGCTTGGCCGACAGCTGCGGCTGGACCTTGGCGAACCAAGGACCCATCTCCTGGATGACCTCCTGATAGTTGACCTTGATGCCGGTCTTCGCGGTGAACTTCGCGATCTCCGGCTTCTTCGGGTCCATGTAGAGCGGCCAGTTGGCGAAGTCGAGCTTGCCGTTCTGCGCCTTGCCGGCCCAGAACTTCTCCACCGCGTCGGGGGCGACGCTGGCCTGCGGCTTGCCCTTGCCCTCGACGCCACACGCGGCGAGGAACGCACCAAGAGCCGACACACCGCCGAGGCGGAGCGCGTCGCGGCGGCCGAGGCGCCGTTGCGTCATGCCGCGGAGGAGGGAGGGGTCCGGCTTATTGGTCGGGAACATCAGACTCCGATCGGGTACGAGTGCTGCGGGGCCCAGGTGAGGAAGACGCGCTCGCCGCGCGAGGCGACGTCCTCGGCATCGTTAGCATTCTGATCGAACACCACGAAATCTGATCCGGTCGATGTCGTCACGGCGTAGTTGGTCGATGTCCCGTGGTAGACGACTTCGGCGACCGTTCCGGCCAGCACACTGCCGGTGAAGCCGGACGGTTCGGTGCGGTGCAGGTCGATCTTCTCGGGGCGTACCGAGACCTCGAGCTTCTGCCCCGCGACGACCGCGCCGGGCACCGGCGCCAGGATCCGGCCCTCGGTGCCCAGGTCGAGCACGGCGAACCCGTCCTCGACCCGGCTGACCTCGCCGTCGATCAGGTTCGAGGTGCCGATGAAGCCGGCCACGAACCGGGTCGCCGGCTTCTCGTAGATCTCCCGCGGCGTGCCGAGCTGGTCGATCAGCCCGTTGTTCATCACCGCGATGCGGTCGGACATGGTCAGCGCCTCACCCTGGTCGTGGGTGACGTAGACGAAGGTGATGCCGACCTCGCGCTGGATCCGCTTGAGCTCGATCTGCATCTGCTGGCGCAGCTTCAGGTCGAGCGCGCCGAGCGGCTCGTCGAGCAGCAGCGCCCGCGGGTGGTTGACCAGGGCCCGGGCCAGCGCGACCCGCTGCTGCTGGCCACCGGACATCTCCTTGGGCTGGCGCTTCTCCATGCCGGTCAGCGACACGATCTCGAGGATCTCGCCGACCCGCCGCTTGATCTCGGCCTTCGCGACCTTCTTGCGCTCCAGCCCGAACGAGACGTTCTGCAGCACGTTCAGGTGCGGGAACAGCGCGTACGACTGGAACACCATGTTGACGTCGCGCTTGTTGGCCGCGATGTTGGTGACGTCCTGACCGTCCAGGAACACCTTGCCGGCGGTCGGGTCCTCGAAGCCGGCGATCATCCGCATCGTGGTGGTCTTGCCACAGCCGGACGGACCGAGCAGCGAGAAGAACTCGCCCTGAGCGATCGTCAGGTCGAGGCTCTTGACGGCCGGCACCGCCTCGCCGTGTGACAGGTAGTCCTTGCGCACACCGACGAACTCGATCGCCGGATGCCCGGTCCGCTCACCGGTGGCGGACACGGCCGTCACGGAGGAGTGCGGGGGAGACGTGCTCATTCATTCACCTCGGAGGCGGGGGTGTTCATATGTGCGGGGCCTGATCAGCCGTGAAAGCTCATCACGTGCTTGATCCGGGTGTACTCCTCGAAGCCGTACATGGAAAGGTCCTTGCCGTAACCGGAATGCCCGTAACCGCCGTGCGGCATCTCGGAGACGAACGGCAGGTGCGTGTTGATCCAGACCGCGCCGAAGTCGAGCCGGCGGGACACGCGCATGGCACGGCCGTGGTTCTGCGTCCAGACACTGGAGCTCAGGCCGAACCGCACGTCGTTCGCGTACCGGATCGCCTCGGCCTCGTCGGCGAACGGCTGGACCGTGATCACCGGGCCGAACACCTCGTCCTGGATCATCTCGTCGCGCTGGCGCAGGCCGGCCACCACCGTCGGCTCGAAGAAGAAGCCGCGGTCGCCGATCCGCTTGCCACCGGCCACCACCTCGGCGTGGTCCGGCGCCCGGTCCAGGAACCCGGCGACCCGCTCGAGCTGGCCGGCGTTGTTGACCGGGCCGAAGAACGCGTCCGGATCGGACGGCGCGCCCACCCGGGTGTTCCGGGCCGCCGCGGCCAGCGCGGCGGTGAAGTCGGCGGCGATCCGCTCGTGCACCAGCACCCGGGTGGCCGCCGTGCAGTCCTGGCCGGCGTTGAAGAACCCGGCGCCGGCGATCGCCTCGGCGGTGGCCGCGATGTCGACGTCGTCGAAGACCACGACCGGCGCCTTGCCGCCCAGCTCCAGGTGCACCTTCTTGAGGTCGGGGGCGGCCGCCGCGGCGACCTCCATCCCGGCCCGGGTGGAGCCGGTGATCGACACCAGCTGCGGGACCGGGTGCGAGACAAGCGAACGGCCGGTGTCCCGGTCGCCGGTGACCACGTTGAGCACACCGGCCGGCAGGAACTCGGCGGCGATCTCGGCGAGCAGCAGCGTGCTGACCGGGGTGGTGTCGGACGGCTTGAGGACCACCGCGTTGCCGGCCGCGATCGCCGGGGCCAGCTTCCAGATCGCCATCACCAGCGGGTAGTTCCACGGCGTGATCTGGGCGCAGACGCCGATCGGCTCACGTCGGACGTATGAGGTGTGGTCGCGCATGTACTCCCCGGCGGCCTTGCCCTCCAGCATCCGGGCCGCACCGGCGAAGAACCGCAGCTCGTCCAGGACCGGGCCCATCTCCTCGGCCCGGGTCGCCTCGACCGGCTTGCCGGTGTTGCGGCACTCGGCCTCGATCAGTTCCTCGGCCCGGGCCTCCACCGCGTCGGCGATGCGCAGCAGCGCCCGCTGCCGCTCGGCCGGGGTGGTGTCCCGCCAGACCTCGAAACCGGCCTCCGCCGCGGCCACCGCGGCCGCGACGTCCCGCTCCGAGGAGACCTGCGCGTGGGCGTAGGTCTCCCCGGTGCTGGGGTCGACGACCGGAGACGTCCGCCCCTCCTCGGTGTCCGTGTAGGACCCGTTGACGAAGTTGCGAAGCACGGGAAATGCGGTGCTCACAGGGGAAGTGCCTTCCGGTCGGTGTGGGCGTGCTCACCCGAAGTGGGGGAACCCTGTCACACGGGCGACTTATGAATCAAGGGAATCCGAAGTAATTTCCAAGCCTGAAACGGAATCCAAATCTCCGGTGGCCTGGAGACAACGCAATCCGGCGTCAGGAGGCGTAAAAACCGTCGGCGACGGTCAGTGCCTCGTCGAGGATCGCGAGGCCCTCGCGGACCTCCGCCACGCTCGCCGTGCAGGGCGGCACCACGTGGATCCGGTTGAAGTGCACGAAGGGCCAGAGGCCCCGCTCCTTGCAGGCCGCGGCCACGTCGTTCATCGGCCCGGCCGCCGCACCGGAGGCGTTGAACGGCACCAGCGGCGTCTTGTCCGCGTCACGGATCAGCTCGATCGCCCAGAACACCCCCAGGCCACGGACGTCGCCGATGCTCGGGTGCTTCGCCGCCAGCGCGGCCAGGCCGGGGCCGATCACGTCCTCGCCCAGGGCGCGGGCGTGCTCGATGATCCCCTCCTCCTTGAAGATCTTCATGGAGGCGACCGCGGAGGCCACCGCGAGCGGGTGACCGGAGTAGGTCAGCCCGCCCGGGAACGGCCGCTCCCGGAACGTCTCGGCGATCTCGTCGGAGATCACCACCCCGCCCAGCGGCAGGTACCCGGAGTTCACCCCCTTGGCGAAGGTGATCAGGTCGGGGGTGACGCCCCAGTGGTCGACGGCGAACCACTCGCCGCAGCGGCCGAAGCCCGCCATCACCTCGTCGGCGATGAACACGATGCCGAACTCGTCGCAGAGCGCCCGCACGCCGGCCAGGTAGCCGGGCGGCGGGATCAGGATGCCGTTGGTGCCGACCACGGTCTCGATCAGGATCGCGGCGATGGTGCCGGCGCCCTCGAAGACGATGGTGTCGCGCAGGTGCTGCAGGGCCCGCTCGCCCTCCTGCTCCTCGGTCTCGGCGTAGAACGGCGACCGGTACGGGTACGGGCCCCAGAAGTGCACGACACCGACCGCGACCGGCTCGTTCGGCCAGCGCCGCGGGTCGCCGGTCGCGGTGATCGCGGTGGCGGTCGAGCCGTGGTAGCTGCGGTAGGTGGAGAGCACCTTGTGCCGGCCGGTGTGCAGGCGGGCCATCCGGATCGCGTTCTCGTTCGCCTCGGCGCCGCCGTTGGTGAAGAACACCTTGTTCAGCGAGCCGGGCGCCACCTCGGCGATCATCCGGGCCGCCTCGCCGCGCTTGTCGTTGGCGAAGGCGGGCTGGATGGTGCAGAGTTTCGCGGCCTGCTCCTGGATGGCCTCGACCATCCGCGGGTGCTGGTGCCCGATGTTGATGTTCACCAGCTGGGACGAGAAGTCGAGGTACTTCTTGCCGTCGTAGTCCCAGAAGTACGAACCGAGGGCGCCGGCGATCGGCAGCGGGTTGATCAGCCCCTGGGCCGACCAGGAGTGAAAGACATGCGCGCGGTCGTCCGCGCGAACCTGAGCTTCGTCGGTCACAGTTTCATCCTCACCGGGTCTGCGGGAAGCCGAGGTCGATCGCGGAGGTTCCGGGGTCCGGCCAGCGGGACGTGACCACCTTGCCGCGGGTGAAGAAGCTGATGCCCTCCGGGCCGTACATGTGGCTGTCGCCGAACAGCGACGCCTTCCAGCCACCGAACGAGTAGTAGGCCACCGGGACCGGGATCGGCACGTTGATGCCGACCATGCCGGCGTTCACGTCGAACTGGAACTGCCGGGCCGCGCCGCCGTCCCGGGTGAAGATCGCGGTGCCGTTGCCGTACTCGTTGTCGTTGACCAGCTGCAGGGCCTCGGCGTAGGTGTCCACGCGCACGACCGACAGCACCGGGCCGAAGATCTCGTCGGTGTACACCGTCATCTCGGGGGTGACGTTGTCGAGCAGCGTCGTGCCGAGGAAATATCCCGACTTGTCCGAGATTTCATTTTTACGGCCGTCGGCGAGCACCGTCGCACCTTCGCGCTCGCCCGCTTCGATGTAGCCGATCACCTTCTCCTTGTGCGCCGCGCTGATCAGCGGGCCCATGTCGACGCCGGCGTCGGCGCCGTTGCCGATCTTGAGCTTCGGCAGCCGGGCCGCGATCGCCTCGACCAGCGGATCGGCGATCTCACCGACCGCGACGACCACCGAGATCGCCATGCAGCGCTCGCCGGCCGCGCCGTACCCCGCGTTGATCGCCGCGTCGGCGGCCGCGTCCAGCTCGGCGTCCGGCAGCACGACCATGTGGTTCTTCGCGCCGCCGAGGGCCTGGACCCGCTTGCCGTGCGCGGTGCCGGTCTCGTAGATGTACTTGGCGATCGGGGTGGAGCCGACGAAGCTGACCGCCGCGACGTCCGGGTGGACCAGCAGCGCGTCGACCGCCTCCTTGTCGCCGTTCAGGACGGTGAACACGCCCTCCGGCAGACCGGCCTCGGCCCACAGCCGGGCCAGCCAGAGCGCCGCGGACGGGTCCTTCTCGCTCGGCTTGAGCACAAACGAGTTGCCCGCGGCGATCGCGGTGGCGCACATCCAGAGCGGCACCATCGCCGGGAAGTTGAACGGGGTGATGCCGGCGACCACGCCGAGCGGCTGGCGGATCGAGTACACGTCCACGCCGGTGGCGGCCTGCTCGGAGAACGAGCCCTTCATCAGGTGCGGGATGCCGGTGGCGAACTCGACGTTCTCCAGGCCCCGGGCCACCTCGCCGGCCGCGTCGGCGAGCACCTTGCCGTGCTCGGCCGTGATGATCGCGGCGAGCTCACCGGTCCGGGCCGCCAGCAGCTCCCGGAACGTGAAGACCACTGCCGAGCGCTTCGACAGCGACGCCGAGCGCCAGCCCTTGGCGGCTTCCTTGGCGATCGCGACGGCGCCGTCGACCTCGGCGGTGCTGGCCAGGTCGACCTCGGCGGACTGCTCGCCGGTGGCCGGGTTGAAGACCGGGCCGACCCGGCCGGACGTGCCGGGACGCTCAGCGCCACCGATCCAGTGCGCAATGTGAATCATGCGCCGAGATTATGTGACGACCGTAGACCGAACAATGCTTCAAATGTACTGTCACAAAAATGTTCGAGGCCCTTGGGGAACGACTGAGCGCACCCAGCGCCCGCGGGCTGGCCGAAGCGGTCAGCCGGGCGGTCGGCGACGGCGCGATCGAGCCGGGCGCCAAACTCCCGCCGGTCCGCAAGGTCGCCACCGAACTGCACCTCTCCCCCAGCACCGTCAACGCAGCCTGGCAGCTGCTGCGCCGGGCCGGCACCATCCGGACGGACGGACGCCGCGGCACTGTCGTCGCGGCACCCGGCTCCGGCGGCCCGGGGCGATATCGCGCCGCGTTGCGCCGGACCGGCGGATTCGGCCTGGACCTCTCCACCGGGGTGCCCGATCCCGCCCTGCTGCCACCGATCCCCGCCCTGCACGGGCTCTCCCCCACGCCGACCAGTTACCTCGACGAGCCGGTGCTGCCCGAGCTGGCCGGACTGCTGCGGGAGCGGTGGCCGTACCCGGCCGAACGCCTCGCGGTCTTCGACGGGGCGATGGACGCGATCGACCAGGTCTCCTCCGCATTGTTGCGCCTCGGGGACCTCGCCGTGGTGGAGAATCCCAGTTTTCCGCCGCTGCTGGATCTGCTCGAGGCGCTGGGCGTACCGGTGGTCGGTGTCGGCACCGACGCCGAGGGGATGCTGCCCGACCAGCTCGCGGCCGCACTCACCCGCCGCCCGGCCGCGGTCTTCCTCCAGCCGCGCGCGCTCAACCCCACCGGCGCGTCGTGGTCACCGTCGCGGGCCGCGTCGCTCGCCGCTGTGCTCTCCCCACACCCCGAGGTGTACGTCGTGGAAGACGACTCGGCCGGTGACCTGGCGTTCGGCGAGGCTCGTTCGCTCGGGTCGTACCTGCCCCGTCAGGTGCTGCACGTGCGCAGCTTCTCCAAGTCGCACGGCCCGGACCTGCGGCTGGCCGCGGTGACCGGGCCGGCCACCGTGCTGGACCCGATCCTGGAGCGGCGGCTGCTCGGCCAGGGCTGGACCAGCCGGCTGTTGCAGCGCCTGCTCTTCTCCCTGCTGACCGACCCGCCGTCGGTGACGGCGGTCCGCGCGGCCCGCGACGAGTACGCGCGACGCCGCCGCCTGATCGGTGACGGCCTGCGAACGGCCGGGATCGACCTGCCACCCGGCGAGGGCATCAACATCTGGCTGCCGGTGGCCGACGAGCAGGCCGCACTGCTGAGCCTGGCCAGCGCGGGCATCGGCGCGGCAGCCGGCACGGCCTTCACCATCGGCCCGGGCCGACCCCACCTGCGCGTCACGGTCGGCCTGGTAGCCACCGACCACGAGGCCATCGCCGGCCACCTGGCCCGAGCCGCACACACCCTGGCACCTGCGATCCCCCGCTGACATCCACTGACACACGACACCTTGCCCGGTGACAACTAGGCATGAGATGATTTCGGCATGACCACGTGCGAGACTTTACCCATGGGCAAGGGGACGCTTGACAACCACGAGGGGCCCTGGACTGAGGCGGACTGGCTGGCGCTCGGCGAAACGCACGAACGCATCGAGCTGTTCGACGGGAGCCTCTTGGTGACCTCAGCCAACGACTACCACAACACCATCTTGTTCAACCTCATGAAGGCGCTACACCCCGCAGCACGAGCCGCAGGCCTCCGAGCGGCCCAGACCCCCAACGTCCGGCTGAACAGCGAGCGCACCCTCATCCCCGACCTCGCCATCAAGAAGAGCCCGATCACGACGGCGATCAGCAGCGCGGACGAGGTCGTTCTCGTCTGCGAGATCACCTCGCCGAGCAACGCCGCGAACGATCGCATCAACAAGATGCAGGCATACGCCGAGGCGCAGATCCCCTGGTACCTGCTCATCGAACCGGACTTCTCCGGCTACGAATCGGTGGCGCTGGTCCTGTATCGCCTCGAGGGCAGGACCTACATCGAACACGCCGCCGCGAAGCAGGGCGAAACGCTGACCTCAACATTGCCGTTCCCGCTCGCGATCAGCACCGAGGACCTGCTCGCCTTCTGACGCGATCCCACCCCGCGACATCTTGTCATGCAACAACTAGGCATGAGAGGAAATGCGACATGACTGCGTGCGAGACTCTGCTCATGAGCAAGGGGACGCTCGACGACCACAACGGGCCCTGGACTGAGGCGGACTGGCTCGCGCTCGGCGAGACGAACAATCGCATCGAGCTGATCGACGGGAGCCTCTGGGTGAGCCCGGCACCCAACCGACCGCACCAGCACATCTCGAGCCAACTCTGGTCCCTGCTCGATTCCGCCGCACGAACCGTCGGACTGCGGGCATTCCAAGCGACGAACCTGCGGGTGTCCCCCGACCTGGTCCTCATTCCCGACCTGGTCGTGGATGCGGGACCACCGATCGACACCATCGGCGACGCCACCGACGTCGCCCTCGTCTGCGAGATCACGTCCCCGAGCAACGCATCCGCCGACCGGATCCTGAAAAGGGCGTTCTACGCCGCCGCGGCAATCCCGTGGTATCTCCTCGTCGAGCCGGACTTCTCCACCTACGAGTCAGTGACCCTGTTCCTGTACCGCCTCGACGGCAAGGCCTACGTCGAGCACGCGACCGCGAAACAGGGCGAGACGCTGACCTCGGAACTCCCGTTCCCCATCGCGATCAGCACCGAAGCCCTGCTCGACTTCTGATCAAGTCATGGGAGTTCACAACATGCCCGCATGCGAAACTCTCCCCATGGGTCAGGTCACGCTTGACGATCACGAAGGTCCCTGGACCGAGGTCGAATACCTCGCGCTCGGCGAAACCATCAATCGCATCGAGCTGATCGACGGGAGCCTCTGGGTGAGCCCGGGACCGAATTTTCCGCACCAAAGCATTTCGTACCGTCTCACTTCCGCGCTCCACCACGAAGCGCGGACGGCCGGCTATCGCATCGCCGAGGCGATGAACCTTCGCATCGCCGAGAGCCGCATCCTCATTCCGGATCTGATCGTCGGACGCATCGACCGGCTCGCCGGCATCGTGGACGCCGCCAGCGTGACTCTCGTTTCCGAGATCACCTCGCCGAGCAACGCCGCGACCGATCGTGGGCAGAAGGCGCAGTTCTACGCCGCGGCAAAGATCCCGTGGTATCTCCTCGTCGAACCGGACTTCGCCGGCTACGACTCGATTGAACTACGGCTGTTCCGCCTCGACGGGACGACCTACGTCGAGCACGCGACCGCGAAACAGGGCGAGACGCTGACGTCGGATTTGCCGTTCCCCATCGCGATCAGCACCGAAGCGTTGCTCGACTTCTGATCAGTCTTTGTCCGGGACGAAGCTTTTGAAGACCACCTCGAGGACGTCTGTGCGGTATGTGGACCAGTCCGCGTCCGGGGTCTGGAACCAGAAACCGTAGGCCTGGTGCGCTGAGGTGACGACGCCACGGTTGTTCACGTGCTGGCGGCCGCCGTCACCGTTGTAGGTCCACTCCCAGTCGGCGGCCTTCTGGAAGTAGTCGACCGACTTGATTTTGATCTCGTCATAGCCCGGGAAGTCGCCGTCGGCGCGCCGCGCGTCACGCTGCGATTTCCAGTCGGCGACCGGATTTGATCGCGGTTTGTCGGTCTGGTCGATGCCCAGGAGGTGGCCCTTGCCGTCCTTCCAGTAGCGCATCGACCCTTTCGTATACGTGCTCCAGCCGCTCGGGACGTACACCGAAAAACCGGTCTTGTCGGTCCAGTTCTGCCACCCGGACAGCAACGCCGGCCGACCGCCTGCCTGGTCCGGGCTCTTGCTCGCCGACGGCGGCGCCGACGGCGACGGCGCGGTAGTCGAGGGCTTTGCGCTGGTGGGAGCGGTGGTGGTGGCTGCCTGGGTCGGCTGCGTCGTCGCGGTGCGGTCGCCGGCCGTCGTCTCCGGCTCCGACGACGGCCGCGTCACCAGGAAGATCGCCAGACCGGCGATCACCAACACCAGGGTGGCGGCCAGGGCGATCAACTTCCGGTTCTTTTTCGGTACGGCCGGAAGCGCCGTCCGCATCTCATCATTCGCGGGCGGACGGGGCTTCGGGACCGGGGCGGAGCGGGTGACCGTGGTGTCCAGCGCGGTCACCGCCTCGCGGAGCAGCCGCTCGGCCTCCTCGGCCTCGATCCGCTCGTCCGGGTCCTTGCGGAGCAGCCCGTCCAGCACCGGCGTGAGCGGGCCGGCCTGCTGCGGCGGGGTCGGCTCCTCGGTGGCCAGCGCGGCCAGGGTCGCCATCGTCGACGTGCGCTGGAACGGCGAGTGCCCCTCGACCGCGGCGTACAGGGTGGCGCCCAGGCCCCACAGGTCGGCGGCCGGGCCACTGATCCCGAAACGGGCGCGTTCCGGTGCCATGTAGAGCGGTGAGCCGATCAGCACATCGGACTTGCTGGTCAGGATGTCGTCGTCGATCGCCGCGATGCCGAAGTCGGTGAGCAGCACCCGGCCGTCGTCGGCGAGCAGCACGTTCGCCGGTTTCACGTCGCGGTGCTGCACGCCGGCGCGGTGTGCGGCCTGCAGCGCGGCGAGCAGGTCCAGACCGATCCGGGCCACCTGGTACGCGTCCAGCGGGCCGTCCTCGGTGATCGCCTCACGCAGCGAGCGGGACGGGACGTACTCCATGACGATCCAGGTATGGTCGTCGACCGAGAGGACGTCGTAGACCTGCACCACGTTGGGGTGGCTCAGCCGCGCCGACGCGCGGGCCTCCCGGATGGTGCGTCGCGCGGCGGCCTCACCCTGGGCGAGTTCCTCGGGAAGGTCGATCTGCTTGATCGCGACCTCGCGCTCGAGGATCTCGTCGTGCGCGAGCCGGACCAGGCCCATGCCGCCGCGACCGAGCTCCACTCCGAGGCGGTAGCGGCCGGCGAGCAGGGTCGGCGCGTCAGGCATGTCCGATGACATACCCGGGTACGGCCGCGCTGCAACGTCGGCTTTCGGCTCGTTCTCATCTTTCCGGTCCGGGTCGTTCTCCCGGGCCGGCTCGTCCTGGTCCGGGTCGCCTTCCGGGTCCGGGTCGTCTTTCCGGTCCGCGGCGTCGTTCCGGGCCGGCTCGTCTTTCCGGTCCGGGTCGTCTTTCCGGTTCGCGGCGTCGTTCCGGTTCGGGTCGGCGACCACCGAGGTTTCCGCGCCGGCTGCCGCTTCCTCCTCCTCCGTCCGGGCGGGCTCGTCACGGGCCGTAGCGTCCGCCGCGGGACCGGGCGGATCTGCCGGGGAGTTCATCGGTGAGCAAGCCTGCCGTTCTGCGCCGGAGGGGTTCGGTGCCGCTCCATCCTCGCACCCCTGCGTTACGGTCCGTTCCATGGATCATGAGACCGCCATCGCCGCCGCGCTGGCTGCCGCAGACGTCATCCGGGAGCGGTACGGACGCGCCCTGGCCCGGGTCGACAAGGGCGGCGGCGACTTCGCCACCGAGGCGGATCTCGCCGCTGAACAGGCGATCCATGCCGTGCTGAGCGCCGCTTCCCCGGACGACGCGATCACCGGCGAGGAGACCGGCGCGTCCGGCCCGGCCGGCGCCCGGCGACGCTGGCTGGTCGACCCGCTCTGCGGCACGCTCAACTACGCGGCGCAGACCCCGCTGGTCGCGGCGAACGTCGCCCTCCGCGACGGCGACCGGATCACCGCGGCCGCCTCCGCCGACCCGTTCACCGGCGAGACCTACTGGACGGACGGCACCGTGGCCCGGGTCCGCGGCGCGGACGGCACCGACCGGCCGCTGGTCCCGTCCCCGGTCACCGCGATGGTGGACATCAACCTGGACCCGCCGTTCCCGGTCGAGCCGTCCCGGGTGATCGCCGCACCGGGCTTCCGGGACCGGTTCCGCCCCCGGGTCATGTCCACCACGCTCGCGCTGCTCTGGGTGGCGGACGGGCGCCGGGCCGCTTATCTGTCGTATGGGGACGTCCGCGACAGCGTCCACTTCGCGGCCGGCATCGCCATCTGCGAGGCGGCAGGCTGCGTGGTCACCGGCGTGGACGGCACACCGTGGCAAACCGGCACCGGCCTGGTAGCCGCGGCGGACGCCGGCACACACGCCGCTTTGCTGTCCTTCATCCGCACCGCCTGACCCCGCCCCCAACCTCGAAACCGCGATCCAGCGCACCTGTGCGGCCCAGCGATCCGGCGCAGCCGAGCCACCCGGCGCGGCTGTGCGGCCCGGATCGCGGACCGCCACCGCCCTTGTGACGGGGCACCGCAATCGACGGTGCTGCGACTGGGTCGGCTCGGCCGGGTGGGTAGGCACCGGCCGAGCCCGTGATCCGTACCGTCAGCGGGACCGACGGATGAAAGCGACCCCGGCGGCGACGGTGCCCACCGCGGCACCGAGGATGGCGTACCTCCCGGGGTTCGCGACGATCCGCCGCCGCGCAGAGCCGATCACGGCGGTGGCCCGTCCGGCGGCGTCCGCCGCCGAGGCACACATCCGGGCGCTGGTCTGCGCCGTCGCCTCCGCGATGTGCCCGGTCTCATGAACTCCCCACGGGCCACCGGCGGCCAGACCGGCGGTCTCGTTCCGGCGAGCCCCGCTCGGCGCGGCCGCCTTCTGGGGTTGCCCGGCCTTGCTCGCGGCCGCCTCTCGCAGGCCGGCAGCCCGGTCCGTGACCTTCCCCGCGGTGTCGGCGACGACACCCTTGAGCTCAGCAGCCCTCGCGGAGACCGCGCCCCCGAGATCAGCAGCAGCCTCCTTCAGGTCCGCGGTCCTGGCGGAAACCGCCTCCCCGAGATCAGCGGCCTTCGTCGTGGCCGCGTCCTTGAGATCCGTGGCTGAGGCCTTGAGCTGGGCGGTCTTGTCCACGGCGGAATGTTTGACCCGGGACGGGACGTCAACCTCGGCCACCAGAGCCTCGACCGTCTCCCCCAACTCGGCGCGTGTCTGCTCGATCTCCGCACGAAGCTCCCCGGCATTCCGCGGCGCGGCAGCACTCTCCTGCCGCGCACCGTCACCAGCGCCATGGTCTCCGCCCACGCCGGAACCCACACCGGAACCCGCGGCGTCAGGCCCGGCCGGCTTCCCGGACGCACCGTTTGCCCCCGGCTTCGACTGCACCGACATCGACGAACTCTCCTTCGGCATCTCAGGCTTCTTCCCCGCACCCGGCACCGGCCCGGGTCTCGGGCCAGGACCGGCCGGCCCTTTCAACACCCCGGGCTTCGGCCCGGGTTCCGCCGAGGCGGCCATCCCGCCGGAAGCACCCTTCGAAGGCGCCGGCGCGGGCTTGATGACCGCCCCGGAGGCCGGGCCGTTCGGCTCAGCCACTGCCTGGGGCGGTGCCGGCTTCGCAGGCACCGTCGGCCCGGACGCCCGCGACCCCGAACCGTTCACCCCGGACACCCCCGCTCCGGCCGACGACACCCCCGCCGGAACGGAGGACGCGGCAGGCGACGCCTTCGGCGAAGCGGAGGACGCGACAGGCGACGCCTTCGGCGAAGCGGAGGACGCGACAGGCGACGGCTTCGGCGAGGCGGAAGATGCGGCAGGCGACGTCGTCGGCGGCCCCGGCGTGGGGACGGGCGGATGCTGACCGTCCGCCGGCACCGGCTTGGGCGGCGCGGGTTTCGGCGGCGCCGGTTTCGGCGGCGCGGGCTTGGGGACAGCGGTCCCCGAAGGCCCCGCAGCGGCCTTGGGCGGGGCCCCGGCCGCGGACTCGGTGGTCACCGCCGATGGCGAACCGGGACCCGCCGCCGGCGTCCCACTCGCCGGCTTGGCGCCCACACCCTGCGGCGGGCCAGGAACGGGCTTGGACGCGGCCTCGACCGCGGGTTTGTCGGTCGGCGTGCCGGGGACAGGCTCGGAAGTAGCGGCCTGCGGCTGGCCGGGAGCCGCCGGCGAGGACGTCCCGGTGGGTGGCTTCGGGGTGGCGCCCGGCGGTGGACCGGGAGCGGCCTTGGGGGACGTCCCGGCTGACGGCTTGGGGCCGCGGCCGGCGCCGCCCGGTGAGGTGTTGCCCCGGCCGGTTCCGCTGGGCGCCTTCCCCGCCGGGCCGGAGCCCCCGGGGTTGCCGGCGACCGGGCCCGGCACCGGAGCGCCGGTCCGGGTGCTGCCCTCCGCCGACGTGCGACCGGACGCCACCGGCCCGGACGCCACCAGACCAGACGCCGCCAGCCCGGATGACGCCGAACCGGATGACACCTGGCTGCGGGCTGCGCTGTCGTCGTTCACAGGGACCTCCCCGCGCGGGCCGCGTCCATGAAGGCGTCGACGTCCTCGCGGCCGCTCGCCATCGCCGCCTGCGGCAGGGCCGGGCCGGCGTGGTGGATCTCCTGCCGGCCGGCCAGTGCGGTCACCGCGGCCGCCAGGAACAGCACGCCGGTCACCGCCAGCGCGGCCACCCACACCGGCACGACCAGCGCCAACGCCGCCCCGGCGGTGACCAGGAGGGCGCCCGTGCCGTACATCGTCATGACGCCGGCCGCGCCCAGCAACCCGGCGCCCTTCCCGGCTCGCCTGCCCTTCTCCATCATCTCCATGCGGGCGAGCATCAATTCGTCCCGTACCAGCGTCGAGACCTGCTCACTGAGCCGGCTGACCAAAGCCGCGGTGGAAGCCTGCTCACTCCGCGTGTCCGTGTACGCCATCGTCCCCTCCGTCCTGCACCAGCCTTGCGGAGGGCTGACGTACCCGCACCAACCCTCCCTAACCACCCCCAATCCCACACCCCCGAGCGCCCGTCCGGCCCCGTTCCGCGGGTTCGGGCACGAGAAGGCCGCGCTGGACCGGACGAACTCCGCAAAAACCCCGCCCAGTTGAAACGTTGAAACTCTGATTGGACACAATCACGCACGCCTCTTGACCCAACCTCTAACCGGATCGTAACGTGGGTCACATTCCAGATAGAACGTTTCAAGTCGCTGGAGGCATCAATGCGTTCCCGGCTGGCCCTTCCGATCGCGATCCTTACCACCGCCGCCCTGGCGGTTTCCGGTTGCACCAAGAAGAACGACAACGACACCAGCTCCGGCAGCACCGCCGGTGCCAAGACCTACAAGGTCGCCTTCGTCCCCAAGCTGCAGGGCGTCCCCTACTTCGAGGCGATGAACGCCGGTGGCAAGGCCGCCGCCGCCGCTCTCGGCAACGTCGAGTGGCTCTATCAGGGTCCGACGCAGGCCGACGCGGCAGCGCAGGCCGACATCGTGCGGTCCTACATCCAGCAGAAGGTCGACACCCTGATCGTCGCGCCGAACGACCCGGACAGCATGGCCCCGCTGCTGCAGCAGGCCAACGACGCCGGGATCCACGTCGCGACCGCCGACACCGACGCGCCGAGCAGCGTCCGAGAGGTGTTCGTCAACCAGGCCACCGCCGAGGGCATCGGCCAGGGTCTGACCGACGCGCTGCTCACGGCGATGGGCGGCAAGGGGAAGTACGCGATCGTCTCGTGCGGCCAGACCGCCGAGAACCTGAACTCCTGGATCAAGGTCCAGCAGGCGTACACCAAGGAGAAGTACCCGGACGCCACCATCGTCGACGTCGTCTACGCCGGTGAGGACCAGGCGAAGGCGACACAGATGGCGACCGACCTGATGAACGCCCACCCGGACCTCACCGGGCTGGTCGGCGAGTGCACGTCCAGCGCGCCCGGGGTGGCGCAGGCGGTCAAGGACGCCGGGAAGATCGGCAAGGTCTTTACCGTCGGGCTGGGCACGCCGCAGGCGATGAAGCCGTACCTGACCGACAAGTCGTCGACCGCGGCCATCCTCTGGGACGTGCAGAACCTGGGCTACCTGACCGCCTGGGCCGGTGCGCAGATCGCCGAGGGCAAGCAGTTCCAGGCCACCAACAACGTCAGCGACAAGCTCACCGGCGTCACCTACGACGCGACGTCGAAGATGCTGCTGCTCGGCCCGGCGCTGCAGATCACCGACAAGAACGTCGACCAGTTCAACTACTGAGCCGAAGCGAAGAGATGACCGACGAGAAGCCCAGGCTGCGCCTGACCGGGATCGCGAAGCGGTTCGGCGCGGTGCGCGCGATCCTGCAGGCCGATGTGACAGTACGGGCGGGCCGCGTGCACGCCCTGGTCGGCGAGAACGGCGCCGGCAAGTCGACGATGATCAAGATCGTGTCGGGGGCGGAGACCGCCGACACCGGCACGATCGAGTTCGACGGCGAGCCGGTGCGGATCGGCAGCACCACCGACGCGATCGGTCTCGGTATCGCCACCGTCTATCAGGAGCCGCAGCTGTTCGGCGAGCTCACCGTCGCGGAGAACATCTTCCTCGGCCGTGAGATCAAAAAAGCCGGCCGGGTCGACTGGGCGGAACAGAACAGGCGGGTGGTCGAGCTGCTGGAGCGGCTCGGCCTCCCGGCCCGCTACGCCACCGCCACGGTCGGCACGCTCTCGGTCGCCGAGCAGCAGCAGGTCTCGATCGCCAAGGCCCTCGCGGCCGAGGCGAGCGTGCTGATCCTCGACGAGCCGTCGGCGATCCTCACCGACGCCGAGATCGAGGTGCTCTTCGGCGTCGTCCGGCGGCTGACCGCGGACGGGGTGGCGGTCGTCTACATCTCGCACCGGCTGGACGAGCTGTTCCGCATCGCGGACGAGGTGACCGTGATGCGGGACGGCCGGACCATCGGCACTCATCACATTCAAGATCTTTCGGTACGACGGATAGCCGAGCTCATGGTCGGCGGCATCCTCTCCGACGAGCGCCCGCACCGCGTGGTCCCGGACGGCCCGCCCGTCCTCGAGCTGGACGGATTCGGCCGCACCGGCCGCTTCCACGACGTCGACGTGCGGGTCCGGGCCGGCGAGATCGTGGCGCTCTACGGCCTGGTCGGCTCGGGCGTCTCGGAGATCGCCGCCTGCGTCTACGGCATCGACCGGGCCACCGCCGGTGCGCTGCGGTTCGAGGGCGAGCCGGTGTCGCCGCGCTCGCCCCGCGACGCGCAGCGGCTGGGCATCGCGCTGCTCCCGGCGAACCGCAAGGTCGAGGGCATGTTCGGCTTCCAGTCGATCGCGTTCAACATCTCGGCCGGCCACCTCGAGCGGTTCTCCCGCTTCGGGGTGTTCCTGGACCGCGGCCGGGAGCGCAGCGTCGCGCTCGATCTGATCCGCCGCCTGGCGGTGAAGACCCCCAGCGAGCGGCAGCCGATCAGCGCGATGTCCGGCGGCAACGCGCAGAAGGTGGTGCTCGCCCGGCAGCTCGTCGAGCGGCCCAAGGTGCTGGTGCTCGCCGAACCGACCCAGGGCGTCGACGTGGGCGCCAAGGAGGAGATCCACCGATTGATCACCGAACTGGCCGAGGAGGGCACCGCGGTCCTGGTGGTCACGTCGGACCTGCCGGAGGCGCTGCGGATCGCGGACCGGATCCAAGTGGTCCGCGGCGGCACCACGACCGAGGAGTTCGGCCCGGACGCCTCGCAGGTCGACCTGCTGGCCGCCGCTGCGGGAGGAACGGCATGAGCACCGTCACCGCGACGATCCGCCACCGGGTGCTGCCACCCCGGCTGACCGGCCAGGAGATCGTGCTGGCCGGCGTACTGGTCGTGCTCTGGGCGGCGCTGGCGGTCAGCACCCCGGCGTTCCTGACCGCCGGGTCGATCCAGCCGTTGCTGGTGGCGACCGCGCCGATCGCGCTGGCCGGCGTCGGCATGACCATCGTGATCATCACGGGCGGCATCGACGTCTCGGTCGGTGGCGCGATCATGGTGTGTTCGGTGCTGACCGCGAAGGCCCTGGTCGGCGCGGAGGTGAGCCTGCCGGTCGCGGTGCTGCTGTCGGTCGCGGTGGGCGGGGCGCTGGGCCTGGTCAACGGCGTGCTGATCGCCTACGGCCGGGTGCACGCCATCATCATCACGTTCGGCACCGCGAACCTGTTCATGTTCCTCGGTCTGCGGATCTTCGGATCCGGGACGGTGAACGGTATCCCGGACACGCTGGCCTTCTTCGGCCGCGGCGCGGGCGGCCGCACCCTGGGCGTCCCGCACGCCTTCCTGATCACCGTGCTGATCACCGCGGCGGCCTGGTGGTACCTGCGGCACACCGCGGGCGGCCGGCACTTCTTCGCGATCGGCGGGGACGCGCAGGCGGCCCGGCTGGCCGGAGTGCGGGTGCAGCGCCGGGTCCTGCTGACGTACCTGATCACCGGGTTGCTCGTCGGGCTGGCCAGCTGTTTCGTGATCGCGCAGGGCACGTCGACGCTGGACCAGTCGGTCGGCTCCGGCAAGGAGCTCGCGGTGATCGCGGCCGTGGTGATCGGTGGCACCTCGATCATGGGTGGCCGCGGCTCGGTGCTCGGCACCCTGCTCGGCGCGCTGCTGGTGCAGTCGGTCGCCTCGGGCGTCACCCAGCTGGGCTGGCGTTCGCAACTGTCCGACCTGTTCGTCGGCGTCTTCATCATCGTGGCCGTCGGAGCGGACCTGCTGCGCACCCGGGCGAGGAGAAGCCGATGACCGCCGTGGCCGCGCAGAAAGAGGGCACCGGCGCCCGGATCCTCCGCGTCCTGCTCACCCAGCGGATCGCCCTGCTCGCGGTGCTCATCGTCGCGGTCGTGGTGACGTTCTTCATCCAGGACGCGGGCGGCTACCTGACCGCCTCCTACGACTTCGACTACATGTCCGCGTCGCTGATCAGCGCGGTCCCGCTGGCCATGCTCGGCCTGGCCGAGTTGCTGGTCATCCTGTCCGGCCGGGGCGGCATCGACCTCTCGGTGGGCGCGATCGTCTCGCTGGCCGGCATGGTCTTCGGCTTCGCGTACGGCGAGTGGGGCTGGCCGCTGTGGGCCGCGATCATCCTGACCGCCGGGTTCGGCGCGCTGTGCGGAGCGGTCAACGGCTTCCTGGTGTCGTACATCGGCTTCCCGGCGCTGATCGCCACCCTGGCCACGTACTACGCGTTCAAGTCGATCGCCATCGTGATCAACGATCAGGAGCCGATCAGCACCGCGCCGATCCAGAAGCTCTTCTCGATCAGCAAGTCGGTCGAGCTGCCGCTGTTCGGGCAGTACGTCCCGGACATCCCGCTCGGCATCTTCACGTTCCTGCTGCCCACCGTGGTCGCGGTCTGGCTGCTGCTGGCCCGCACCGCGTACGGCCGGCGGCTCTACGCGATCGGCACGAACGACGTGGCGGCCCGCTGGTCCGGTCTGCCGGTCCGGGACACCCGCTTCAAGGCGTACGTCTACGCCGGTCTGCTCGCCGGCCTGGTCGCGGTGGTGACCGTCGGCCAGTTCGCGAGCGCCCGGCCGGACGCCGGCGTCTCCGGCAACGGGATGGCCCTGCCCGCGATCACCATCGCCGTCCTCGGCGGCGTGGCGATCACCGGCGGGATCGGCCGGGTCGCCGGCGTGGTGCTGGCCACCCTGCTGATCGTCTGGCTGAACGCCGGCATCCTGCTGGCCTTCATCGGCAACGAGGGCTCGCAGTACCAGCTGCTCGCCCTGGGCGCGGTGCTGGTCTTCGCCGCCCTGCTCAACGGACTCACCAACCGCCGCTACGGAGGAACGTCATGAACCTGGACGGCCTGGACGACTTCACCGTCGAAGTGCCCAGCTGGGCCTACGGGAACTCGGGCACCCGGTTCAAGGTCTTCGCCTCGCCCGGAGTGCCGAGGAACCCGTACGAAAAAATCGCCGACGCCGCGCAGGTGCACCGGACCACCGGCCTCGCGCCGCGGGTCTCCCTGCACATCCCCTGGGACGTCGTGGACGACTGGGGTGACCTGCGGGCCTACGCCGAGAAGCAGGGTGTGCGGCTCGGCGCGGTCAACGCGAACCTGTTCCAGGACGACGACTACAAGCTCGGCTCGCTCTGCCACCCCGACCCGGCGGTCCGGGACAAGGCGGTCCGGCACCACCTGGACTGCCTGGAGATCATGCGGGCGACCGGCTCCGCCGACCTGAAGATCTGGCTGCCGGACGGCCTGAACTATCCCGGTCAGGACTCGCTGCGCGGGCGGCAGGACCGGCTCGCCGAGTCGCTGCGGCGGATCTACGACGCGCTCGGCGAGGACCAGCGGATCCTGCTCGAGTACAAGTTCTTCGAGCCGTACTTCTACAGCATGGACATCCCGGACTGGGGCACCTCGCTGCTGCACTGCCTGGCGCTGGGCGAGCGGGCCACCGTGGTGCTGGACACCGGGCACCACGCGCCCGGCACCAACATCGAGTTCATCGTGATGCAGCTGCTGCGGCAGGGCCGGCTCGGCGCGTTCGACTTCAACTCGCGGTTCTACGCCGACGACGACCTGATCGTCGGGGCGGCCGACCCGTTCCAGCTGTTCCGGATCATGTCGGAGATCGTGGCGGCCGGCGCGCACCGGCCGGAGTCCCGGGTCAACTTCATGCTCGACCAGTGCCACAACATCGAGGAGAAGATCCCCGGGCAGATCCGCTCGGTGCTCAACGTCGAGCAGGCCCTGGCCAAGGCGCTGCAGATCGATCAGGACGCGCTCGCCACGGCGCAGCGCGAGGGCGACGTGCTGGGCGCGAACGCGGTGCTGATGGACGCGTACGAAACCGATGTGCGCGGTCCGCTCGCGGACCGGCGCGAGGCCCGCGGTCTGCCGCGCGACCCGGTCGCGGCGTTCAAGGCCTCCGGGTACGCGGCGACGGTGACCGCCGAGCGGGTCGGCGGAACGCAGGCGGGCTGGGGCGCCTGAAACCTAGACTCGGCGCATGCCGGAGGACGACGAGCAGCGGCTGGCCGGAGTACGCGCCCGGATCGCGGCGATCACCGACCCGGATCCGACACCGGCCGAGCTCGCACTGGTGCTGCGCCTGCTCCGGTCGTTCGCGGCGAAGACACCCGGCGCGGTCGAGCAGCTCACCACGCTGCTGGCCGGCCGGGCGGACCCGGGCGGCATCCGCGACCGGGCGCACGCCCTGAAGGGCTCGGCGGCCAACATCGGCGCCACCGGGCTGGCCGCGGTCTGCGCGGCGCTGGAGGATCAGGCACGGGCCGGCACGGTCGCCGACCCGGCGGGCACGGCTGATCGGATCCGGTCCGAGGCCACCGGGGCGCTGCGCGCGGTGTCGGCACTGGCCGAGGAGTTCGCTCAGCGGTGCCCGGCGTAGGCGGTCGGCTTGTAGCTCGCCTTGTACGGCACCGCGGCGAGGACCTCCTCGACCAGCTCCACGGCGCGGGCGAAGGTGGTCAGCCGGTCCAGCATCAGCTCGGTGATCACGGTCTCCTTGCCGATCAGGACCAGGCCGTTGGTGGCCACCACGTCCTCGACCAGCCGCATGCCGACCTCCAGCTCGGTCACCCGGACGCTGCGCACCGAGTCCTTGACCGCGCGGACGCCCTTGAGCCGGCGCAGCGCCGCGATCACGTGCGGGTACTGGTCGTGGCGCTCCTCGATCACGTTGATCGCGTTGACGTCGGTCACCCCGCGGGTCTGCAGGCTCTCGTACGCGGTGGCCGTCCGCAGCACCGCGATCGCGTCCTCGACCAGCGCGGAGCGGCCCTCCGGACCGGCCGGCGCGCCGCTCAGGCCGCCGACGATGGCGAGCACCTCCTCCATCATCGGGATGTCGCCGAGCAGCCGCAGCGCGATCCGCGGCATGTTGTCCACCGCCGCCTGCTCGTCGGCGTTCAGCGGCAGCCCGCGTTCCATCTTCTGCATCGTGGCGGCGGGCACGGTGACCGCGCCGAGCTGGGAGGCCATCGCGGCCACCTCGATCTCCCACAGGCCGTCCATCTGCAGGATGTGGCAGAGCTCGCCGACCAGGGTGCTGATCCGACCGGCCCGCTGGAAGGCCGGCGGGTTGGACAGTTCGAGGACCCCGAACAGCGCCTGCACGCTGGTCCGCAGGGTGCGGTCGAGCAGCACCCGGTCGGCCATCGCCTCGTCGTGCTTGGTCACCGAGTCGCGGATCGCGCTGCGCAGCGCGTCGGTGTCGGCCGGTTTGGGGAGGTAGCGGTACACCCCGCCGGAGTTGATCGCGGCGACCGCGGTGGCCATGTCGCCGTACCCGGTGTGCAGCACCCGGGTGGTGTCCGGGTACTCCATCTGGACCCGGCGCAGCAGTTCGATGCCGTTCATCCCGGGCATCCGCATGTCGCTGATCACCGCGGCGGGCGCGCCCTGCTCGGACAGAACCTGCAGAGCCCGGTCACCGTCGGGGGCGGTCAGCACCCGGTACTCCCGGCCGAGCTGGAGCGAGAGCGTTTCGAGCACGGTCTCCTCGTCGTCGACGACGAGCACGACGGGCTTCTTGTCGTCGGCGTTCGCAGACTTGTACAGCTCAGTGCGCATGAGTCCTCCTCCGCCTGGCCAGGCACTAGTGATGTGCCGCGTTATATCGACTCTGCGTGACCGGCTTTGAGCGTTCAGTAACGGGGTAATCGCACGGACCGGAAGTCCTCATCCGGGCCACCCGGGTGTCGAAGACTTCCTTACCTGCACCTCGGCCCTGGGAGAGACGGATTCTGATGAGCGCAGTCGGCGATGAGACCCGTGTTGCCGCGGTGCGGAGTTATCACCTGCTCGACGCACCCCGCCCGGCGGTCCTGGACGAGTTGACCCGGCTGGCCGGCTCGGTCTTCGAGACACCGATGTCCACGGTGACGATGGTCGCCGCGGACCGGCAGTGGTTCGCCGGCAGCACCGGCATGCCCAGCGCCGGTGGCCCGCTGACCACGTCGTTCTGCGGTGTCGTGGTGGATCAGCGGATGCCGTTGATCGTGCGCGACGCCTTGTCTCACCCCGAGTACCGGGCCTGGGCGAACGTGGTCGGCGCGCCGAACATCCGGTTCTACGCCGGTGTGCCGCTGATCGACGAGGACGGCTTCACGCTGGGCACCATGTGCGTGCTCGACAACCGGCCGCGCGAGGCCGGCGACCGGCAGCTGGAACTGCTGCACACGATGGCCGGCCAGGCGGCCGGGCACCTCTCGGCGATCCGCAGCCGGCTGCTGCTGGCCGCGGTGGGTGACGAGTTGTCCCGGGCGATCAGCCGCGAGGAGGACTTCGTCGCGACCGTGTCGCACGAGCTGCGCACCCCGGTCACCACGATCCAGGGGTACCTGGAGCTGCTGGTGGAGAACGAGGAGCTCACCCCGTACCGGAGAATGATCGAACCGATCCAGCGGAACGGCGAACGTCTGGTCCGGATGGTCGACCACCTGCTCGCGGGCACCCGGCCGGCGGGCACCCCGCTGCCGCTGCTGCGGGCGCAGACCGACCTGATCGCGGTGGCCGAGACGGCGATGGCGACGTGCCGGCAGCTGGCCCAGCAGCGCGAGGTGACGTTGCGCCTCGAGCTGCAGCCCGGCGCCGACGACTTCCCGGTGCCCGGTGACCTGACCCGGCTCAGCCAGGCGGCCGAGCACCTGGTCCGCAACGCCCTGCTGTTCAGCCCGGCCGGCGCCGCGGTCCGGATCCGGGTCGACGAGACCGGCCTGTCCGTGATCGATCACGGCGCGGGCATCCCGCCCGACGAACTGCCACACGTGATCGAGCGGTTCTACCGTGGCCGGTTCTCCCGGGACCAGGCGGTTCCCGGCGTCGGCCTCGGCCTGAGCATCGCCGAACGGATCATGAAAGCGCACGACGGCGAGCTGACCGTCTTCTCGGAGGGTTCCGGAAAGGGCACCACCGCCCGGATGACCGTGATCTGCTGATCTTGTCCAGCGATCCGGCCCAGCACGGGGGTTGACCATGACGGTGCTACGGCGTCTACGGCTGGCGGGCCGGCTCGCTGCGGCGTTCGGCGTGGTGCTGGCCCTGCTCGGGGTGGCGGTCGCGATCGGCGCGATCGGCCTGAACCGGCAGTCCGACGCGGCCACCGCGACCCGGGGCCTGCTGAAGCTGCAGCACCAGGTGGACGAGCAGAAGTACTACGACGGTGACATCTCCGGCTGGCAGATCGCCTACGTCTGGGACACCCTGCGCCTCGGCCCGAAGGTCGCGGTCGCCCCGGCCACCGAGAACCGGGCCGGCTTCCTGGCCGACAAGCAGAAGCTGCTGGACCTGCTGAACGGCACCGACACCGCCTCGATGACCGCTGACGAGCGCACCGTCTTCGAGGGCCTGAAGACCACCTGGACCGCGTACTTCGACGCCGACCTGGAGGCCGTCGCGGAGTACGCGAAGGGCGACATCCCGGCCGGCGACAAGATCATCCTAGGGCCGGGCTACGAGCTGTACTTCAAGATCGTGGAAGGCACCGACGCGCTGGTCGCGTCGGTTACCGGCCGGGCCGAGAAGGCCACCTACACCGCCGAGCAGCAGGCGGCCACCGCCCGCAACTCCCTGATCATCGCGTTCGCGCTGGCCGTGGTCGCCGCGGTGCTGCTCACCGTGCTGGTCACCCGGAGCGTCACCGGCCCGGTCGGACGGCTGGTGCAGAACCTGCAGGCGATGGCCCGCGGCGACCTCACGGTCCGCGCCGACACCGACGGCGCCGACGAGATCGCGCTGATGGGCCGCGCCCTGGACGAGGCGATCATCGGGATCCGCACCACCGTCGTGGAGATCGCCGACAGCGGTGGCCGGCTGACCGAGGCGTCGGAGACCATGCGCCGGGTCAGCCACGAGATCGACGACGCGGTGGCCGAGGCCGATCAGCAGGCCGGGCTGGCCGCGCAGAGCGCCTCCGGGGTGTCCGGCAACGTGCACACGGTCGCCGCCGGCACCGACCAGATGGGCTCGGCGATCAGCGAGATCTCCCGCAACGCCGGTGACGCCGCGCAGGTCGCCTCGGACGCGGTCGCCGCGGCCCGGGCCACCAGCGCCACCATCAACCGGCTCGGCGACTCGTCGGCGCAGATCGGCGACGTGATCGCCACCATCACCGCGATCGCCGCGCAGACCAACCTGCTCGCCCTGAACGCGACGATCGAGGCGGCCCGGGCCGGCGAGTCCGGCAAGGGCTTCGCGGTGGTCGCCAGCGAGGTCAAGGACCTGGCCCAGGAGACCGCCCGGGCCACCGAGCAGATCTCCCAGCAGATCGCCGCGATCCAGAGCGACACCGGCCACGCGGTCACCGCGATCGACGAGATCAGCCGGATCATCGAGCAGATCAGCGACTACCAGACCACGATCGCGTCCGCGGTCGAGCAGCAGAGCGCCACCACCGCCGAGATGAACCGCGGGGTCAGCGAGGCGGCCGCCGGCGCCACCGACATCGCCGGCAACATCGCCAGCGTCGCGCACAGCACCGCGGCCAGCCGGGCGGCGGCCGGCCAGGCGGCCCGCACCGCTCAGGACGTGGAGACCCTCGCCGACGAGCTGCGGTCCGCGGTCCAGCGCTTCCGCTTCTAACCGGTGGCGGTGGTCAGCAGTTCCAGCACGCCGGTGGCGACCAGCGTCCGGCGCACGATCCCGCGCGGGCGCACCACCTGGAAGATCACGCCCCGGTCCCGGGCCGCGATCTGGGCGTTGATCAGCGCGTCGATGCCGGTCGAGTCGCAGAAGGTCAGCCCGGCCAGGTCCAGCACCAGCCGGAGCAGGCCGGGAGCGGCCAGCTCGGCGCTCACCTGAGCGGCCACCTGGTCGACGGTGGCCAGGTCGAGCTCACCGTGGAAGGCCATCCGCACCAGGCCGTCGACGCCGTCCCGGACGATTCTCACGCGGCGACTCCCCGGGACGGCGCAAGACCCGGGCACTGCCGCAGCGCCACCCGGACCTGCTTGCCGCCCTCGTGGTGACGCACCGTCCAGCTGTCGGCGAGGGCCTCGATCAGCGCGATGCCGCGCCCGCCCACGTCGTCCGGGTCGCGCCGCCGGGGCCGCACCGGGGAACCGTCGGCGACCGAGACCACCACGCGACCGTCCTGCGCCTCGACGTGCAGGGCGACGCAGCCGCCGCCGTACCGGACCGCGTTGGTGACCAGCTCGCTGACCACCACGGCGGCCGCGTCCAGCCAGTCCTGGTCGCTCAGACCCCAGCCGCTCAGGACGGCCACCACCGCCCGCCGGGCCGCGCCGGGCGCGCCGTGGTGCAGTGGTACGTCCAGATGGGCCGTCAACGCGCTCATGCATTACCCCGAGGCTCGCCGATATGCGGCCCGCACAGTACCCGGGCTCCCCCGATCACGAAACCTGAGTGGCCGATTGTCTGTTTTCACCAATTAAGGACTTTATGTCGCTCTAGAGTCGGGCCATGGCAGCGGTGCTGGTCGTCGAGGACAACCCGGAACATCAAGCGGTGCTCGCCGAGATCGGCCGGCGGCTGGGCCACGAGGTGACGCTCGCCGACGACGGCCGGGCCGGGCTGGCCGCCGCGCTCGCCGACCCGTTCGACCTGATCATCGCGGACGTCGACATGCCGCACCTGGACGGCGTACGGATGTGCCGCGCCCTGCGCGCCGAACCCGCCACCGCCGACGTGCCGGTCGTGCTGATCACCGGGTACCTGCCGCCGGGCGACACGCTGCTGACCGAGGCCGGCGCCACCGCCGTGGTGGCCAAGCCGTTCAGCGTCAAGGGCCTGACCGAGACGCTGCGCCAGTGCCTGCCGCTGCCGCCGGACGGCCCGTTCCTGGCCGAGCTGATGCGCGGGCTGGACGCCGGCGCGGTGGCCTGCGACCGGCAGGGCCGTACGGTCTTCGTCAACCAGGCGGTCCGCGACTTCTTCGGCGACGAGTGCGCCACCGTGCCGATCCGCGAGTGGCCGGCCCGGTTCCAGCTGCGCCACCACGACGGCGCCCCGCTGCTGCCCGAGGAGTTGCCGCTGGACCGGGCGCTGCGCGGCGAGCAGGTCTACCACGCCGACGTACGGGCCTGCGACCGCGAGCACCGGCTGCGCTGGTTCGCGATCAACGCGCGGCCGGTCCGGGACGCCGCCGGGACGCTGCTCGGCGCGGTCGCCGCGATCCACGACATCACCGGCGAGCACCAGCAGATCCAGTACGAGAAGTGCAAGGCCGAGGTGCTCCAGGCCCTGGTGCACGCGCCGGGGGTGGAGCCGGCCGGCGCGGCCGTGATGCGCAGCCTCTCGCACTGCCTGGACTGGCCGTGCCTGCGGCTGTGGATGCTCGACGAGGTGTCCGGGCGGCTGCGGCCGGTGGTCACGCACACCGCGCCGGGCGCCGAGGTGGCGCCGCTGCCGGCCGTCCTGGAACGCGGCCAGGGGCTGGCCGGGCTGTGCTGGGAGCGCGGCGAGACGGTCTGGGTGCCGGACATCCGGGCCGCCGAGTCGCCGATGCTGCCGTGGGTGGCCGAGGGCACCGGGTACCGGGCGGCCGGGGCGGTGCCGGTGCTCAGCGCCGAGCAGGTGGTCGGGGTGCTGACGTTCTTCACCCCGGACCGGCAGGACCCGGAGCCGGCCCTCGCGGTGCTGCTGACCGGGATCGCCGGGCTGTTCGGGGCGTACCTGGAACGGCGGCGCTCGGACGAGCTGGCCAACCAGCTGGCGGCCAGCATCGGCGAGTACATCGCGCTGGTCGGGCACGAGCTGCGGACGCCGCTGACCTCGATCGCCACGTACACGGATCTGATCGTCGAGTCCGGCGACGAGACCACCATCGGCGAGATCCGCGACCTGCTCGCGGTGATCGAACGCAACAACGCCCGGCTGCGTTCGCTGGTCGAACGCCTGCTCGACCTGTCCGCCCTGGAGTCCGGGCACGCGAGCCTGACCGTCGGCGCCGTCGACCTGGCCGCCGTGCTGCAGGCCGCGGTGGCCGCGGTGACCGCCGAGGCCGGCGAGCCGGGCGCGCGGGTGCTGACCGACCTGCCGGACACCCTGCCGATCCGGGGTGACCAGGCCCGGCTGCGGCAGGTCGCGGAGAACCTGATCGGCAACGCGGTCAAGTACAGCCCGCACGACTCGACCGTCACGGTCACCCTGACCGCGGACGAGGACACCGCGGTGCTCGCCGTCGCGGACGCCGGGATGGGCATCCCGGACGAGGAGCGCAACCGGCTCTTCGCCCGGCTCTACCGGGCCACCAACGCCCGGCACAGCCGGATCCCGGGCGCCGGGCTCGGGCTGGCCCTCAGCCGCGCCATCGTCGACCTGCACCGCGGCACGATCACCTTGGAGGCCGGCGACACCGGCGGCACGATCGCCACCGTCCGCCTCCCCCGCGCCCCGACCGTGGCCCCGACCGGCTGACCGGCTGGCTCTCCGGGGTGTCTCCTACGCACCGAGACACCCCTGGCGACCAGCCATGGCCTGGTCATTCGTGCGAGTGATTGCCCAGCAGCTTGGTGGCCAGCACGGCGGCCTGGGTGCGGCGCTCCAGGCCCAGCTTCGCGAGCAGGCTGGACACGTAGTTCTTCACGGTCTTCTCGGCCAGGAACATCCGGCCGGCGATCTCCCGGTTGGTCAGGCCCTCGGCCACGAACTCCAGGATCCGCCGCTCCTGGTCGGTCAGCCCGGCCAGCTCGCGCGGCTGCTCCACGCCGTTGCGGATCCGCTCCAGGACCCGCTGGGTGACCGCCGGGTCGAGCAGCGACTGCCCGCCCGCGACCCGGCGCACCGCGTCGACCAGGTCGGTGCCGCGGATCTGCTTCAGCACGTACCCGGACGCGCCCGCCATGATCGCGGCGAACAGCGCCTCGTCGTCCTCGTACGAGGTCAGGATCAACCCCTTGATCGTCGAGTCCACCGCGCGCACGTCGCGGCACACGTCGATGCCGTTGCCGTCGGGGAGCCGGGCGTCCAGCACCGCGACGTCCGGCCGCAGCGCGGGGATACGCGCCGCCGCCTCACGCGCGGAGCCGGACTCGCCCACCACCTCGATGTCGCCACCGGACTGGAGCAGATCGATCAGGCCACGGCGGACGACCTCGTGGTCGTCGAGGAGAAAAACTCGGATCATGAATCCTTTCTATCCCCGCCTGGCCCTGACACACAGGGTCTTAGGTCCCGGGTCGCCCCGGACGAGTACCGGATAATCTCGGACCGTGGTCGAACCGTCTCCCCCCTCGCTCGGTCTGAGTCCACTGTCCCGCGTCCGGCTGGACGAGTTGTTGCAGGAGATGCTCGACCGGGTCGGCGACGTGGTGAACAGCCGCGAGCGCCTGCGTGCCCTGCTCGACGCGGTCGTCGGCATCGGTTCCGACCTCGATCTGCGCAGCACCCTGCAGCGGATCGTCAAGGCCGCCTGCGCGCTCGGCGGCGCGAGGTACGGCGCTCTCGGCGTGCTCGGCCCGGATCACCGCAGCCTCTCCGACTTCATCACCCACGGGATCGACCCGGCGGTGCACGCCACCATCGGCGACCTGCCGCACGGCCGGGGCGTGCTGGGCGTGCTGATCACCGATCCGAACCCGGTGCGGTTGCCGGACATTCGGAAACACCCGCATTCGTACGGATTTCCGGCGAACCATCCGCCGATGCACAGTTTCCTCGGTGTCCCGGTGCGCACCCGCGACCACGTCTTCGGCAATCTGTACCTGGCCGAGAAGCAGGGCGCCGCGGAGTTCAGCGAGGACGACGAGGAGATCGTGGTGGCCCTGGCCGCCGCGGCCGGCGTGGCGATCGACAACGCCCGGCTCTACGAGCTGGCCCAGCGCCGGGAGGCCTGGCTCGCCGCCACCGCCGAGATCACCGGGGTGCTGCTCGGCACCGTGCACCGCACCGAGGCGCTGCGGCTGATCGCCCGCCGGGCCCGCGAGGTGGCCGGCGCCGAGCTGGTCCTGGTGCTGCTGCACGAGGAGGGCAACGCGCGGTACCGGGTCGAGGTGGCCGACGGCGCCGACCCGGCGTGCGCCGACCTGACCGGCAAGGTGCTCCCGGCCGACAGCCCGGTGGTGCGTGACTTCGGCGCCGACCGGTACCGGCAGATCCCCGACCTGCGCGCGGCCGCCGAGTGGCCCGGCCCGGTCCCGGCCGGCCCGGCGCTGGCCGCACCGCTGGCCGGGTCGGACAGCCCACAGGGCGTGCTGATCGTCTCCCAGTCGCCGGCGCACGCCGCGCTCGGCGAGCCGGACGACCCGGTGCTGCTCTCCACGTTCGCCGGGCAGGCCGCGCTGGCCCTGGAACGGGCCCGGGCCCAGGAGGAGCGCGAGCTGTTCGCGGTGCTCTCCGACCGCGAGCGGATCGCCCGGGACCTGCACGACGTGGTGATCCAGCGGCTCTTCGCGACCGGCATGCACCTGCAGAGCGCGATCGGCCCGCACACGGTCCGGCCCGAGGTGGCGAAACGGATAAACGACGCGGTCGACGACCTGGACGCCACCATCCGCGACATCCGGCGGTCGATCTTCGAGCTGCGCGCGCCGATCGGCCCGTCGCTGCGCGGCGAGCTGTGGCAGGCGGTCGACGCCGCCGAGACCACGCTCGGGTTCCGGCCCGACCTGGAGACGTCCGGGCCGGTGGACAGCGCGGTGCCGGACGACGTCGTACCGGAGCTGCTGGCCGTGCTGCAGGAGGCGTTCGCCAACGTCGCGCGGCACGCCCGGGCGCAGAACGTCCGGGTCTCGGTGCGGGTCGCCGACGGGTCCCTGCACCTGCAGGTCCGCGACGACGGCGTCGGCATCGATCCGTCGCTGGCCCGCGGCGGCGTGGTCAACATGGGCGAGCGGGCCCGGGACCTGGGCGGCGCGTTCGAGGTCGGCCCGGCCCCGGACGGCGGCACCCTGCTGGTCTGGCGGGTCCCGCTGACCTCCTGACCGCCGTGACCGGGACTTTTGGCCCTGCCCGCCGGAAGCCGCGGCGGGCACTGTGGTAAAGGTGAACGGCTACGACGAGTCAGACCTACGGCGCGCGGCAGCGGCCGGGATCCATGCACCCTCGATGCACAACACCCAGCCCTGGATCTTCCGGCTGCGGGACGGTGCGATCGAGGTGATGGCCGACCCGGCCCGCCAGCTCGGCGTCGCCGACCAGAGCGGCTGGGCGTTGCGCCTGGCCTGTGGCGCCGCCACCCTGAACGCGCGGCTCGCGCTGGCCTGGGCCGGCACCCCGGCCGACGTGCTGCTGCTGCCCGACCCCGCGGACCCGGACCTGATCGCCCGGCTCACCCCGGCACGGCACCGGCCACCGACGTACCTGGAACGCGACCTGTACGCCGCGATCGAGCGCCGGCACAGCAACCGGGACCCGTTCTGGCCCGATCCGGTGCCGGCCGACGTCCGGGTCCGGCTGATCGATGCGGCCCGCGCCGAGAACACCTGGCTGGACCTGCTGGTCGGGATGACCGCGCTGACCGGGTTCTCGGAGATCGCGCACAGCGCCGACCGGGTGCTGCGCCGCAACGACAGGTATCAGGGCGAGCTGATCAGCTGGGTGGACACCGCGGTGGCGACGGACGGTATCCCGGCGTACGCCGGCGCAGTCGTCGGCGAGCACCAGGACCTGATCCCGCAGCGGGCGTTCAGCGACCGGCGGCGCGCACCGGGCCGTGACTACGAGCCGGAACCGCTGGTCGGCATCCTGGGCACCGCCGGTGACCGGCGGCTGGACCAGGTGATGGCCGGGCAGGCGTTGCAGCGGGTGCTGCTGACCGTCACCGACGCCGGGCTGGCCGTTTCGGTGATCTCCCAGCCGATCGAGGTGCCGGCCGCCCGTGATCAGTTGCGGCGCTCGCTGGGCCGGACCGGGTTCCCGCAGATCGCGCTCCGGATCGGCTACGGCCACCCCGGTCAGGTGACCCCCCGTCGCCCGGTCGAGGAGGTGCTGAACGCCGAGGGGCGGTGAAGATCATCACTCGACTAGTTGCCAAGGATGTGCAACAGCTACCTCTGGCCAATATGCTGGCGCCGCGGGGACTTCCGGACCCCGCGAAGGGGAGGCGCCATGGACGCGCAAGCGATGCACATCGCGAACGGGATCGTGAACGGCCCGGTTTCCGCGATCTTCGTGGTCTTCGCCGTGGCGGTGCTCGCGGTCTGCGTCTGGAAGGCGCAAGCCGACCTTGACGACCGCCTCGCGCCGATGGCCGGGCTGGTGGCGGCGTTCATCTTCGCCGTCCAGATGCTCAACTTCCAGGTGCTGCCGGGCGTCTCCGGCCACCTGCTCGGCGGCACCCTCGCCGTCATCCTGGTCGGGCCATGGGTCGGCGCGCTCTGCGTCTCGACCGTCCTGATCGTGCAGTGCCTGCTCTTCGCGGACGGCGGCCTGACCGCGATCGGCCTGAACATCACCAACATGGCGATCCTCGGCACCGCCGCCGGCTACCTGCTGGTCGCCGGGCTGGTCCGGCTGCTGCCGAAGAACCCGGCCGGGCTGGGCGTCACCGCGTTCATCGCCTCGGTCATCTCCGTCGTGGTCGCCTCGCAGGGCTTCGTCCTGGAGTACGCGCTCGGCGGCACCACCCAGCTGTCCCTGCCGTGGATCTCCGGAACCATGGCCGGCACCCACGTGCTGATCGGCATCGGTGAGGGCCTGATCGCCGCGACCACCGTGGCCACCGTCGCCCGGGTCCGCCCCGACCTGGTCTACGCGCTGCGCACGTTCCGCAAGCCGGTGACCGTCGACGTGGAGGCCGTGGCATGACCAAGAAACTCGGCTGGTTCCTGGCCGGTGGCCTGCTGGTCGCCCTGCTGCTGGCCGGCGTGGTCAGCAACTTCGCCTCCGGCAGCCCGGACGGCCTGGACGCCACCGCCCGCGAGGGCTGCACGTTCGGCGCCGACGGCGAGATCACCGGAGGCACCTGCATGCTTCAGCGCGAGGAGGGCCACCAGATGGCCGACAGTCCCCTGGCCGACTACGGCATCAAGGGCATCGACAACCCGTACCTGTCGACCGGCCTGGCCGGCGCCGCCGGTGTGCTGATCACTTTCGGCCTCGGCGCCGGCGGGTTCTGGCTGGTCCGCCGCCGCGAGCAGAAGGCCGCCTGAGGTGGGCGCCGGGCACGCCCATCCGCTCTACCTGGACCGCGCCGGCCGGCTGCACCGGCTGGCCCCCGAGGTGAAGATCGCGGCGGTGCTGCTGTTCACCATCGTGGTGGTGCTGACCCCGCCCACCGAGTTCGCGGCGTTCGGCGGCTATCTGCTGCTGCTGGCCGGCGTCACCGCGGCCGCCCGGGTGCCGGTGCCGTGGCTGCTCAAACGGGCCACCATCGAGCTGCCGTTCGTGCTGCTCGCGGTGGTCCTGCCGTTCGCCGGGCACGGCGAGCGGGTCGACTGGCTGGGCATGTCGCTGTCGATCGACGGCCTGCACGGCGCGTGGAACATCTTCGCCAAGGGCACCCTGGGTGTGCTCGCGTCGCTGCTGCTCGCGGCGACCACGACGATGCGGGATCTGATCGTCGGGCTGGACCGGTTGCGGGTGCCGTCGGTGTTCACCCAGATCGCCACGTTCATGCTGCGGTACATCGACGTGCTCGCCGACGACGCGCGGCGGATGCGGATCGCCCGGCTGTCCCGCGGCTACGACCCGCGGTTCCTCTGGCAGGTGAAGGCGTTCGCGGTGGGCATCGGGTCGCTGTTCCTGCGATCGTACGAACGCGGTGAGCGCGTCTACCTCGCCATGGTCTCCCGGGGCTACACCGGCCGGCTCCCCGTCGTCGCGGGCCGGCGCGCGGCGCCCCGGGAGTGGATGGTGTCGGCCGCCCTGCCGGTCGCCTCGGCCGGCATCGCGGTCGCCGCGGCGGTGCTCGCATGAGCCCTCCGGCGCAACCCCGTCCGCGGCCCGGCCTAGCATGATCGACGTGACCGATCCCGCTCTGCGCGTCGCCGGCCTGCACTACGCGTACCCGGACGGCCGGGCCGCGCTGCGCGGCGTCGACCTGACCCTCGCCCCCGGCGAACGGGTCGCCCTGCTCGGCCCGAACGGCGCCGGCAAGACCACCCTGGTGCTGCACCTCAACGGCATCCTGCACGGCGGTGGCGGCACCGTCGAGGTCTCCGGCGCACCGGTCGTCCCCGCCGACCGCGCCGCGATCGCCGAGATCCGCCGCCGGGTCGGCATCGTCTTCCAGGACCCGGACGACCAGCTCTTCATGCCGACGGTCGCCGAGGACGTCGCGTTCGGCCCGGCCAACCTCGGTGTCCGCGGCGCCGAACTGGACGCCCGGGTCGACGAGGCCCTCGCCGCGGTCGGCATGTCCGAGCACCGCGACCACGTGCCGCACCACCTGTCGTTCGGCCAGCGCCGCCGGGTCGCGGTCGCCACCGTGCTGGCCATGCGCCCGGAGATCCTGGTCCTCGACGAGCCGTCGTCCAACCTCGACCCGGCGAGCCGCCGCGAGCTGGCCGAGATCCTCGAGACGCTCCCGGTGACCCTGCTGATGGTCACCCACGACCTGCCCTACGCGCTCGAGCTCTGCCCCCGCGCGGTCATCCTGGACACCGGCCGCATCGTCGCCGACGACGCCACCGTCACCCTGCTCGCCGACCGCGACCTGATGCGCGGCCACCGCCTCGAACTCCCCTTCGGCTTCGACCCGGTCACGGCCGCTGCCACTCGCCACCGCTGACCCCTGTTCGGTACGAGTACGGAGCGCCCGTCCGCAGGCTACGAGCCACGTCCCGCCCGTGAGGCAGACGCGACACCGCAGCCGCTCCCGACCGCAGCGCGCCTCCCGACCCTGGCTGGCTCTCAGGGGTGCCTCAAGCACCCGGAGACACCCCTGAACACCAGCCGGGCCCACGACCGTGCCGCACCTCCGGGATCCCCGGCTGGTCCCCAGGGGTGTGTCAACGGTCCGGAGACACCCCGGAGAGCCAGCCGGGGTCGCGCGTCGCGCCGCGGTCGGGAATGGCCACGGTCTCGCGCCGGCCTCACGGGCGGGACTCGGCTCGTAGCCTGCGGGCGGCCGCTCCGTATGCGTACCGAACAAGGGTCGGAAGCTCGGGCGGCCTCGCGCCTAACCGGGGGTTTTGTCGGCGGCGGCCAGCTTGATGCCGTCGCGGACCGCGGTCCGGACCACCAGGTACAACGCGCCGAGGACGGCACCGGTGCAGAGGAGGTACCAGATGCCTGTGAGCAGCAGGACCACGGCGGGATCGTAGTTGTCGAGCATGTCGGCCCCCGAATTCAAGATCAACTGAAGCCGGGAGTGTAGACCAGAAAAGCCGGCAGGTCAGCGTCGATTGAGGACGCTGACCTGCCGTTATGTCAGGCGGCCTGCTGCAGGGAGCCGACCGAGCCGCACACCAGGGCCTGCCAGGTGGGTGCGTCGACGACGCCGTCGGCGGGCAGGCCGACCGAGGACTGGAAGGCGCGGACCGCCGACTCGGTGGCCGGGCCGTAGACGCCGTCCGGGGCCGAGCCGGGCCGGAACTCGTGCTGGACGCCCCGCACCGCGTTGCCGACCGCGCCAGGGCCGACCTTCATGATCAGGGCCTGCCAGGTCTCCGCGCAGACGACGCCGTTGTCGGGGAGGCCCTTGGCACGCTGGCAGGCGCGGACCGCGTCACCGGTCTGCGCGCCGAAGACGCCGTCCACGGTTACCGTGTGGCCTCGGGCTCGCAGCAGATATTGCAGCGTGGGCACGGGATGTTGGGTCGAACCCTGCCGGGTCGTCGGCCATGGGCTGCGGGTAGCGGCCATCCGGGATCCCCTTCCTCAACGTCGAGTAGGCGTGTGCCTTTCACCTTCTCCCGGCTCGACGTCGAAAGGAAGGGTCAGCCGCCCCTTCGCCCCTACTTTCTTAGGCGAAGCGGCGGCCGGACCCCGCTAGATCAACTCTGCGCCCAGTCGCCGAGGGACCAGTCGCGCACCTCGGGCATGTCCTCCAGGTGCTCCACGACGTAGGCCTCGTGCTTCGCCAGCTGGGCCTCGCACCACGCCTTGACCTCGGTCGCGCCGCTCGGCAGCCGCCTGGCGTTGTTGATCGCGTCCATCACCAGGTGGTACCGCGACGCCTTGTTCCGCACCGTCATGTCGAACGGGGTGGTGGTGGTGCCCTGCTCGATGAAGCCGCGCACCCGGAACCGGTCGGCGTCCGGCCGGCCGTGCACCAGCTGGTGGATGGCGCCCGGATAGCCGTGGAACGAGAACACCACGTCCACGTGGTCGGTGAACAGCTCGCGGAACAACGTCTCGCTCATGCCGTGCGGGTGGTCCTTGGGCCGCGGCAGGGTCATCAGGTCGACCACGTTGACCACGCGCACCTTGAGGTTCGGCAGCTTCTCCCGCAGGATCCGGGCCGCGGCCACGGTCTCCATGGTCACCACGTCGCCGGCGCAGGCCAGCACGATGTCCGGATCGCTGGAGCCGTCGTCGGTGCCGGCCCACTCCCAGACCCCGGCGCCGATGGTGCAGTGCTCGATCGCCTGGTCCATGGTGAGGAACTGCAGCTGCGGCTGCTTGTCGATGACGATCAGGTTGATGTACGACCGCGACCGGAAGCAGTGGTCGGCCACCGAGAGCAGCGTGTTCGCGTCCGGCGGCAGGTAGACCCGGGCCACGTCGCCGCGCTGGGTCAGCACGTTCTGGATCAGGCCGGGGCCCTGGTGCGAGAACCCGTTGTGGTCGTTGCGCCAGGCGGTCGAGGTGAGCAGGATGTTCAGGCTCGGCACCTTGGCCCGCCAGTCGAGGTGGCTGGCCTCCTGCAACCACTTGCCGTGCTGAATCGTCTGCGACGCGCTGACCATGGCGAACGCCTCGTACGTGGCGAACATGCCGTGCCGGCCGGTCAGGTTGTACCCCTCGAGCCAGCCGTGGCAGTTGTGCTCGGAGAGCACCTCCATCACCCGGCCGTTGCGGCTGATCTTCACGTCGTCGGCGTTGACCGACTCCATGAACCCGCGGTCGGACACCTCGAAGACCGCGCCGAGCCGGTTGCTGTTCGTCTCGTCCGGGCAGAACAGCCGGAACCGGTCCGGGTTGCGCGTGTAGATGTCGCGCATCATCTCGCCCAGCTTGCGGGTCGACTCGGCGTGCTCGGCGGCCGGCTGCTTCACGTCGAACGCGTAGTCGCGGAAGTCCGGCAGGTCCAGGTCCTTGGTGAGCAGCCCGCCGTTGGCGTGCGGGCTGGCGCTCATCCGCAGGTCACCCTCCGGTGCCAGCTGCCTGACCAGCTCGGTCGGCGCGCCGGTCGCGTCGAACAGCTCCTCCGGCCGGTACGACTTGAGCCAGGTCTCCAGGTCCTTGAGGTGCGCGGGGTTGCCCTTGACCCCGGACAGCGGGACCTGGTGCGACCGCCAGGTGCCGGTCACCGTGATGCCGTCGATCTTCTCCGGCCCGGTCCAGCCCTTCGGCGTACGAAGAATGATCAGCGGCCAGTGCGGACGCTGCCCGTCCCAGCTGCCCTCACGTGCCGCGGTCTGAATCGAGCGGATCTTGCCCCAGGCCTCGGCGAGCGCCGCCGCGAACCGGTGGTGCATGCCGGGCAGGTCGTCCCCGCTCACCTCGATGATCTCGTAGCCGTGGCCCTCGAGGAGCTTGCGCACCTCGGCCGGGTCCTTCCGGGCCAGCACCGTCGGGCCGGCGATCTTGGCGCCGTTCAGGTGCAGGATCGGCAGGACGGCGCCGTCGTGCTCCGGGTTGATGAACGAGATGCCCTTCCACGACCCCTCGAGCGGGCCGGTCTCCGCCTCGCCGTCACCGACCATCGCGATGGTCAGCAGGTCCGGGTTGTCCATCACCGAGCCGAACGCGTGCACCAGCACGTAGCCCAGCTCGCCACCCTCGTGGATCGAGCCCGGGGTGGTCACCGAGACGTGGCTCGGGATGCCGCCCGGGCTGGAGAACTGGCGGAACAGCCGGAGCAGGCCGTCCTCGTCCTGGCTGACCTTCGGGTAGATCTCCGAGTAGGTGCCCTCGAGATATCCCGCGGCGACCAGGGCCGGCCCGCCGTGACCGGGACCGGCCAGGTAGATGGTCTCCTGCCCGGTGGTCTTGATCAGCCGGGAGACGTGGGCGTAGACGAACGACAGGCCGGGACTGGTCCCCCAGTGGCCGAGCAGCCGCGGTTTGATGTGCTCGTTCGCCAGCGGCTCACGCAGCAGCGGGTTGGCCTGCAGATAGATCTGTCCGATGGTGAGGTAGTTGTTCGCCCGCCACCATGCGTCGAGACTCGCCACCTCGGCGTCGTCGGGTTGGGCGAGCTTGCGCACCAGGTCCTCGTGGTCGAGCACAGCGGTCACGATCTTTCCTCCCCTGAAGGCTTCGTCGATCTTCACTTTTCCCGGCCTGGACCCGCGGTGGCAGGGTCCTTCGGCCCCTCCGTCCGGGACGTTACCCGGGGAGGGGCCGGGCGCACCCTCCGTTGCGAGTGAACAACCGGTACTCAGCCCAGCGGGCCCTCCCGGTCGCGCAGGACGGCGAGGACAGGGGCGTACATCCGGGTCTTGATCGCACCGAGGGTCTCGCCGGCGTTGGCGGCGAGCGACGCGGCGATCCCGATCGCGGTGGGCCGGACGGCGTCCTCGGCCACCGCCTTGTCGACGATCCCGGCGGCGAGCGCGTCGGCCCCGCCGTACCGGCGCCCGGTGGTCATCGACTCGTGCGCGGCCTGCGGGGTCAGCCGGGCCTGGATCAGCGCGGCCATCCCGGGGGTGAACGGGATGTTGATCGCCACCTCGGGCAGGCACCAGTAGCCCCGGTCGGCCCGCATCACCCGGAAGTCGTGCGCGAGCGACAGCATCGCACCGGCCGCGAACGTGTGCCCCTGCAACGCCGCAACGGTCGGCAGCGGAAGACCGAGAATCCGGGCGAAGAGCTCCTGTACGGAAAGCGCGTACTCCGCGAGGTCCCCGCCGGTGGCGCCCAGCCAGTCCAGGTCGAGCCCGTTCGAGAAGAACTTCCCGGTCGCCGTGGTGACCAGCGCCTTCGCGCCGTCCGCCTTCTCCACCTCGTCGAGCGCCGCGCCGACCGCGGTCAGCCAGTCCGGGTGGAACCGGTTCTCGGTGTCACCGAGATCGAGAACGAAGACGTCGTCGTGCCGCTCGAGCGTGGGCATGCTGCCTCCTTGAAAGACTGTTACCAGCGAGTAACTTACGGCATTCCGCCCCACCCCGCGAGCACCGAGGAGAAGCCGTGGCGATCACCGGCCATGATGGACGGCATGGCTCGGTTGCTCGGATACCTGGACGCGGTTCGCCTGCTCGGCGGGCAGGACAGCAAGCTCGTCAGCGCGGTCGAGAAGATCGTCGGCGGGGCGCTGCTGGTCGCCACGCCGGCGGCGCCGGTGCTGCTCGGCCTCTTCGACGCGAAGGGCGAGCTGGTGCGGCTCAGCCACGAGCTGGTGCGCACGCTGTCCGAGCGGCGCAGCGGCCTGTCCCGGGCCAGCCGCACCGAGCGGCTGGAGGCGGCGCACGCGGTGCTCGTGGTCACCGCGTTCTTCGAGGCGATGGAGCAGGCCCGGCTGCCGTTCCGGTTCGGTGATCTCGAGCTGACCAAGACCGAGCAGAGCTCCCTCGCCGACCGGGCGATCCCGGCGACGGTTGACCAGGCCCCGATGATGCTGCCGTCACCGCTGATCGCCCCGGAGACCTATCTGCTCAGCCTGACCGCCTATTACGGAAGCCTGGCCGGGTCGATCACCACGTTCACCGCCGGGCTCGCCGTCTGGGAGCGCCTGACCGTGGGCCGCCGGAAGACCTTCTACGACGCGATGAGCGCCGTCCCGGCCCGCGCCGTCCTGCGGTACGAGGAGTTGTTCCGCCAGCTGGCTGGCGAGTTCCCCGAGGTGGCCTGCTGGGCCAGCCAGCGGGAGCACCGGGCCACCCGGACCGCCCTGGCCGGCCTCGAGGAGACCCTGACCGCGATCTCCACCGGCCGCGCGCCGGACCAGCGCCGGGCGAGCCTGGCCCTGGCCTACCGCGCCGAGCTGGGCCGCCGCATCGTCGAGTCCGGTGACGTCCCGGACGGCATCCGGGTGCCGGAGCTGGGCGAGGGTTACGTCCCGCCCCGGTTCCGCGCGGTCGCGGTCCGGGCGAACGACCAGGTCAGCGAGGAGTCCTGGTGGGACGCGCGGCCGGTCCGCGACGACCTGCCGGAGTTCCTGCTCGGGCACCTGACCTCGCCGCAGGCGGTGCGCGCCCCGCTGCTGGTGCTGGGCCAGCCCGGGTCCGGCAAGTCGGTGCTCACCCGGGTCCTCGCCGCCCGGCTCCCGGCCGCCGACTTCCTGCCGATCCGGGTCATCCTGCGCGACGTGCCCACCCTCGACGACGTGCAGGACCAGATCGAGCACGCGATCCGCGAGGCCACCGGCGAGCGGGTGGAGTGGCCGGCGCTGGCCCGCTCGGCCGGCGACGCGATGCCGGTCGTCCTGCTCGACGGCTTCGACGAGCTGCTGCAGGCGGTCGGGGTGAGCCACACCGACTACCTGACCCGGGTCGCCCGGTTCCAGCGCCGCGAGGCCGACCAGGGCCGGCCGGTCGCGGTGATCGTCACCAGCCGGACCGCGGTCGCCGACCGGGCCCGCACCCCGGAGGAGACCGTCGCGCTGCGCCTCGAGCCGTTCGACGACGAGCGGGTGATCGCCTGGCTGGACATCTGGAACCGGGTGAACGCCGCGAACTTCGCCGCCCGGCACCTCAAGCCGCTCGCCGCGGAGACCGTGCTCGCCCACCGCGACCTGGCCGGGCAGCCGTTGCTGCTGCTGATGCTCGCGCTCTACGACGCGGACGGCAACGTGCTGCAGCGCTCCGGACCGCACCTGCGCGCCGACGAGCTCTACGAGCAGTTGCTGCGCAGCTTCGCGCTGCGCGAGATCACCAAGCACCGGGAGGGCCTGCCCGACCGGGAGCTGGCCGCCGCGGTCGAGAACGAGCTGCGCCGGCTCTCGGTGGTGGCGTTCGCGATGTTCAACCGAGCCGCGCAGTGGGTGACCGAATCCGATCTCGAGCGCGACATCGCCGCCCTGCAGATCACCGGGCCGGTCGGTCCGGGCGCCGCGTCTGGGCTGCGGGCGCCGCTTCCCGAGGCCGAGCTGACGCTCGGGCGCTTCTTCTTCATCCATCGGGCCAGGTCCGCCGGGGACGAGACCCGTTTCCAGACGTACGAGTTCCTGCACGCGACGTTCGGCGAATACCTGGTCGCGCGGCTGAGCTGGCAGGTGCTCCAGGATCTGGCGGTGCGGGACGCGGCCGCGTCGGCGTCGTTCCACCCCGGGCCGGCCGAGGACGAGCTGCTGCGGGCGCTGCTCTCGTTCCAGCCGCTGAGCGTGCGGGCGCCGGTGATCGACTTCCTGGCGCATCTGGCCGCGGCGACCGACGACCGCGAGCGGGAGCGCCTGCGCGCTCTGCTGGTGCGGCTGTTCCGGGCGATCAACCACGCTCCCCCGGCGGCCCGCTACCCGGCCTACCAGCCGCAGTCGCCGAGCGTGCCGGCGCGGTACGCGACCTACGCGGCGAACCTGCTGCTGCTGATGCTCTGCCTCGGCGACGTGCGGGGCAGCGAGCTGTATCCGGAACCACCCGACCCGGTGGATGCGTGGCACGCGCAGGCGCTGCTGTGGCGCTCCCAGCTGAGCACCGACGCCTGGACCAGCGTGGTCGAGATGGTGTCCCTGGAGCGGACCTGGGAGGGCGACCGGCGCGATCTGCGGCTGAGTCTCTACAGCGCGTCCGTCGCACCGGCTCTCGATCTGGGCTGGACGTTCGACGTGCGGCCGGCCGGTGCCTTCACCCTGCCTGACCTGCACCCTGAGCAGCTGCGGCTGAAGTCCTATTTCCAGTGCAGCGTCCTCGACGACATGGTCCACCACGCTCTGGAACCACTCGTCACCCACCTGCCGCTCACGGTCAGCACAGTCGCCGGGGACGGTGCCCACTCGGCCGCGCACCTGCTGCTGCGGATTCTGGCCGATTCCGCGCCGTCGGCCGACGACTTCCGGCGTGCCTCCGAGATTCTCGACGAGGTCCGATCCTGGGACGATACGACCCGCAGCAACTACACGCGTCTGCTGCTGGACCGCCTCCGCCGCGACGATGCTACCCCTCAGGCTACGGCGATTGAGATCCGTGATCTGGTCGAGCGGCTACTTCGGCGGGAGTGACCGGCGGGTTCTCATGGACCCCGCCGGTCACCGGGTGCTGCTAGCCCAGGGTCAGGGTGCAGCTGTCCTGGTCCGCGGCCACCTCGGTCACCGCGTCGCCCAGCTGGACCGACCATCGCAGGGCCTCGCCGCTGCGCCCGATCCGCACCTCGTCGCCGTCCCGGACCACGGTGAACACCGTGTCCGCCCCGGACGGCCCCGGCACCACCACCGCGGTCCGCCCCTCCGCGGGCGAGAACAGCCGGAGCGTCACGCCGTCCCGGTAGTCGTAGTCCGGGCGGTCCTGCCGCGCGCCCACCGGGATCACCGCACCCGGCCGCACCAGCAGCGGCACGCTGTCGAACCCGTGCGTCTCGCGCACCCAGCCCGGCCCCTGCACGACCTCGCCGGTCAGGTAGTGGGTCCAGGACCCGGCCGGTACGTAGTACTGCACGTCGCCGGCCGCGCTGAACACCGGCGCGACGAGCAGGTCCCCGCCGAGCAGGTACTGCCGGTCCAGGTAGGCCACCGCCGGGTCGCCCGGGAATCCGATCGCCATCGACCGCATCACCGGCAGGCCGGTCAGGTGCGCCTCCCGGGACGCGCCGTACAGGTACGGCATCAGCCGGTACTTGAGGTGGGTGAACGAGCGCAGCACGTCCACCGCCTCGTCGTCGAAGTTCCACGGCACCCGGTACGACTTGCTGCCGTGCAACCGGCTGTGCGACGACAGCAGCCCGAACGCCACCCAGCGCTTGAACACGGCCGGGTCCGGCAGCCCCTCGAAGCCGCCGATGTCGTGGCTCCAGAACCCGAAGCCGGACGACATCAGCGACAGCCCGCCGCGCAGGCTCTCCGCCATCGACGCAAAGTTGCCGGTGTTGTCGCCACCCCAGTGCACCGGGAACATCTGCCCGCCGACGGTCGCCGAGCGCGCGAACAGCACCGCCTCGCCCTCACCCCGGGCCTGTTTGAGCACGTCGAAGACGACCTGGTTGTAGAGCTGCGTGTAGTAGTTGTGCATCCGCTCCGGGTCGGACCCGTCGTGCCAGACGATGCCGTCGACCGGGATGCGCTCGCCGAAGTCCGACTTGAACGCGTCGACACCCATCTCGACCAGCGCGCGCAGCTTCGAGGCGTACCACTCCCGGGCGGCCGGGTTGGTGAAGTCGACCAGGGCCATCCCGGCCTGCCAGCGGTCCCACTGCCAGACGTCACCGGCCTCGGTCGTCACCAGGTAGCCGTTCGCCTTGCCCTCGGCGAACAGCGGCGAGCGCTGCGCGATGTACGGGTTGATCCACAGACAGACCTTGAGCCCCTTGTCGGCCAGCCGCTTCAGCATCCCCACCGGGTCCGGGAAGATCCGGGTGTCCCACTCGAAGTCGCACCAGTTGAACTCGCGCATCCAGAACGTGTCGAAGTGGAAGACCGACAGCGGCAGGTCCCGCTCGGCCATCCCGTCGATGAAGCTGTTCACCGTCTCCTCGTCGTACGAGGTGGTGAACGACGTGGTCAGCCACAGCCCGAAGGACCATGCCGGTGGCAGCGCCGCCCGGCCGGTCAGCGCGGTGTACTTGCGCAGCACGTCGGCCGGCGTCGGCCCGTAGATCACCAGGTACGACAGCGCCTGCCCGGCCACGCTGAACTGGGTGCGGGTGACCATCTCGGAGGCCACCTCGAACGACACCTTGCCCGGGTGGTCGACCAGGACGCCGTACCCGCCGTTGGTGAAGTAGAACGGGACGTTCTTGTACGACTGCTCGCTGCTGGTGCCGCCGTCCTCGTTCCAGATGTCGATGCTCTGGCCGTTCTTGACCAGCGGCCCGAAGCGTTCGCCGAGCCCGTACACGACCTCGCCGACACCCAGGTCGAGCTGCTCGTGCACAAAGGCGCCGTCCGGGCCGGTGACGATGCCGGTGCCCTTCCAGCCGCTGCCGGTGAGCCGCCGCCCGTCCGCGAGGAAGTCCAGTCCCCACTCGTCGCCGGTGCGGATCTGCGCGGTCAGCGCGCCCGAGGTGAACGACGTGGCGGAGACGCCGGGCTCGACCGGCTCGCCGGTGATCGCGAAGCTGGGTGTCCGCGGGCGGCCGCCCTGGAAGTGCTCGAGGGTGACCCGGATGACGTCCGGTGCCGGCGACTCCAGGCCGATCGTGATCAGCGGGGCGTCGAGCGTGTCGCCGCGGTCGAGGACCTTGCGGGTGGCGGCGTAGACGGTCAGCGAGTCCGGGCCCGGCGCGCTGTCCTGGAACTGAGCGGGGTGCAGCACCTGGTAGCCGTCGCGCTTACGCCAATAGCCGTCGGTGAACTTCATGGTTGTCCTTCTCAGGTCACTTGATGGCGCCGGCGGCGATGCCGCGCGTGAGGGTCCGCTGGAAGATCAGGAAGAAGACCATCGCCGGGATGATGCCGATCAGCGCGGACGCACTGGTGGTCGTGGCGTCCATCATCCGGTCGCCCTGCAGCACGCCGAGGGCCACCGGGACGGTCTGGTTGTCGTTGGAGATCAGGAAGACCAGCGGCAGGAAGAACTCGTTCCACGTCCAGATGAAGAAGAACGTGAACAGCACCGCGAGGGTCGGCCGGCTGACCGGCACCACCACCCGCCACAGCGACAGCCACTTGCCGGCGCCGTCGATCGACGCGGCTTCCAGCAGCTCCTTGGGGAACTCGGTGTAGACCGAGGTCAGCAGGTAGGTGCCGAACGCGCTCTGCACGACGGTGAAGATGATGATGATGGCGAGCAGGTTGTCGTAGAGGCCGATCTGCTTCGACAGGTAGTACAGCGGGTAGACCAGCACCTCCTGCGGCAGGAGGTTGGCGACCAGGAAGAACACCAGGAACCAGGTCCGGCCCTTGACCCGGCCGATGCCCAGCGCGTACGCGTTGAAGACCGACAGGACCACGCCGAGCACCGCCACCACCAGGCTGGTGATGAAGCTGTTCCAGAGCTTGAGTCCGAAGTCGACCCGGTTCCAGAAGTCGACGATGCCGGCCCAGTAGAGGTGGTGCGGCAGCGACAGCGGGCCGTTCGCGGCGTACTCGGCCGGGCTCTTGACCGCGTTGACCGCGACCACCAGCAGCGGCGCGACCATCAGCAGCAGCAGGATGAGCAGGCCGGTGAGGATGAAGAAGCGCGCCGGGTGACGTTGCCGGAGCGAGGGGCGTTCTTCGGTACGACGTCGTGGTGCACGAGTGGCGGTGACGGTCATGGGTTCAGCTCCGCTCGGCACGGTTTTGCAGCCGCAGGAAGACGATCGCCAGGATGACGATCAGGATGGTGAGTACGGTGGAGATCGCCGAGCCGTACCCGACCTGGGCCTTCTCGAAGAAGTTCTTGTACGCGAAGTACGACGGCACCAGGGTGGCGTTGCTCGGGCCGCCCCGGGTGAGCACGAAGATCTGCCCGAAGATCTTGAGGGACGCGATCGTGGTGGTCACCAGCACCACGTACAGCTCGGGCCGGATCATCGCGATGGTGATCTTCCGGAACCGCTGCCACCAGGACGCGCCGTCCAGGTCGGCCGCCTCGTACAGCTCCGGGTCGATGCGCTGCAGGCCGGACATGAACATGACGATCGGGTAGCCGAGCTGGAACCAGATCATCACGGCCATCACGCTGTACAGCGCGTACTTCGGGTCGCCGAGCCAGTTGCGGGCCAGCGAGCCGAGCCCGACGGTCTCCAGGATCTTGTTGAGCGCGCCGTAGCTGGGGTGCAGGATCCAGCCCCAGATGATGCCGGTGACCGCGACCGGGAGCACCTGCGGCAGGTAGTACCCGGAGCGCAGCACCGAGGCCCAGCGGTCGTTGAACTTCTTCGCGACGTAGTCGAACAGCACCGCGGCCAGGACCAGCCCGAGGAACGTCGGCACCACCGCCATCGCGAGGATGAGCAACAGGATGTGCCCGAAGGACGCCCAGAAGTTCGCGTCCTCGAAGAGCCGGGTGTAGTTGTCGAAGCCGACCCACCGGGGGCTGCCGATCCCGGTCCACTTGGTGAAGCTGATGTAGACCGTCATCACCAGCGGAACGATGATCACCAAGGTCGAGGCGATGATCCCGGGGATGAGGTAGACCGCGTAGCCGCGGTTCTTGGTGCTGCCGGCCATGCGCCCGGTCCTTTCCGCGGGGCGGGCGTCTGGCGCCCGCCCCGGTTCGAAACGCCTACTTACCGAGGTCGGCCAGGTTCTCGTTGTACGGTTTGGCGATCTCGTCGAGCATCGCCTTCGGCGTCTTGGACCCGTTGATCAGGCTCTGCGTGCCGCTGACCATCACGTCGTAGTAGCCCGGCGCCGGCCAGTCCGGGTAGAACGCCAGACCGTCCGAGGTCGAGATCTTGTTGAAGTTCTCGATCAGTTCCTTGTTCTTGGCGTCGGTGATCGCCGCCGGGTCGGCCGCGACCGGGACACCGCCGCTGTTGCCGAGCAGGTTCTGCACCTCGGGCGACATGGTGATGTCGATGAAGTCGTACGCCAGAGCCTTGGCCTTGCTCTTCTCCGGTACCACCCAGAGGTTGCCGCTGGAGCCGGGGTGCAGGGTGTTGCCGGGGAACAGGAACGTGCCCCACTCGAAGTTCTTCACCTCGCTGGCGAACCGGCCGTACCACCAGCTGCCGGAGATCAGGATCGGGAACTTGCCCTGCTCCCAGGAGACGCCCATGTCCTCGGCCTTGATGCCGGCCGAGTCCTTGCTGATGTAGCCCTTGGCGACCCAGTCGGCGAAGGTGTCCGCGGCGTAGGTGAGCACCGGGCCGTTGAAGTCGACCTTGTTCTTGTACAGCTGGTAGTCGTCGATGAAGGTCCGGTCGGCCTTGGAGAGCGCAAGCTCGTAGAAGATCTGCTGAGCCGGGTACTCCGCGCCGCCGACGGCCAGCGGGGTGACCTTGTTCTTGACGAAGGTGTCCATCGCCGCGGTGAACTCGGCAAGCGTGGTCGGCACGGCGATCTTGTACTTCTCGAACATCGCCTTGTTGTAATAAACCATGACGTACTCGCCGTAGTTGGGCACGCCGAAGAACTTGCCGGTGCCCATGATGCCGTCTTCGTCGTACTTGGCGGTGGTCTGCAGGCTGCCGCTCAGCTTGGAGTCCCAGCCGTACTTCGCCACCTGGTCGCTGAGGTCGGTGAGCAGACCCTGCTTGGAGAGCAGGCCGGCGGTCGCGTTGCCCTTGTTGTACTCGAGGATGTCCGGCGCGCTGTCCGAGTTCAGGATCATCTGGGCGTTCTGCTGGATCTGTTCGAAGCTCTTCTCCTCGAACTTCACCTCGACGCCCGGGTGCTTGGCCTTGAAGATCTCGATGGCCTTGGTCCAGGCGATACCCATCGCGCTGGTCGGGCCCTCGTAGTGCCACAGCGTGAGGGTCTTGGCGTCGGCGCCCTCGGTCGAGTCGGAGGAGCCACCGTCGTCACCGCACGCGGCCAGGGCGAGCGCGGCGGTCATCGCAAAGGAGCCGGCCAGCAAACCGCGCCGAGAAATAGCCATGTCGTCCTCCCAGGGGGACTGATCAAGGTGAGTTCAACCAGGAAGGGTGTCGTCGAAGCGCTTCGACAATCTCGCAGGAAATGTCGAAGCGCTTCGACAACGACCTCGCCGCAGACGCTATGAAATCAGTGACGCAGATGTCAACGGTGTGACGGCGGGATTTCGCGGCAACTCGACCGTTCGACCAGACCCGGCTCGAGCAACCGGGTGAACTCGACCCGGCGGCCGTCCAGCAACCGCATCGCGGTCTCCACCGCCAGAGTGCCGACGTCGTGCGCCGGAATGTCGATCGAGGTGAGGTTCACCGGCATGCTCATCGCCACGTCGCGCGGGCAGACCGCGACGATCGAGATGTCCTCCGGGACCCGGCGGCCGGCCGCGCGCAGCAGGTCGAGCAGCGGGCGCAGGGTCTCCTCGTTGTGCACCACCAGCGCGGTCATCCCGGGCAGCTCGGTGTCGAGGTCGGCCAGGGCGGCCCGGACGCCGTCGGCGCCCGGCTCGCACGGGTGGGTCACCGTGCGCAGCTCCAGCTCGGCCGAGGCGGTCAGGAAGCCGGCCAGGAACCGGTCCGCGTACGTCGTCTGCCGCCGGTAGACGGCAGGCGACGGGCCGATCAGGCCGATCCGCCGGTGCCCGTGCCCGGCCAGGTGCCGCAGCGCGAGCCCGGCCGCGGCCTCGAAGTCCAGGTCGACGCAGGCTATCCCGGCGTGGTCGGCGGGCATCCCGATCAGGACCGAGGGCTGCTTGAGGCGGCGGATGGCCGGCAACCGCACGTCGTCGCGCTCGATGTCCATCAGTATCAACGCGTCGACCATGGTGCTGTGCGCCACTCGTTCCAGGCCGGCGGTGCCCTCGTCCTTGGTCAGCAGCAGCACGTCGTGGTTGAACGACCGGGCCGCGGTCACCACCGCGGTGGCGAACTGCATGATCACCGGTACGTTCACGTCCAGCCGCAGCGGCGCGACCAGCGCGAGCACGTTGGTCTTGCTGCTGGCCAGGGCCCGCGCGCCGGCGTGCGGGTGGAACCCGAGCTCGGCGATGGCGGCCTGCACCCGCGCCCGGGTCTCGGCGGAGATCGGACGCCGGCCGCTCAACACGTACGACACCGTGCTGGGCGACACACCGGCCGCCCTGGCGACGTCGTTGATCGTCGGCACTGCGCCTCCCCATGTCCCCCGGTCCCTACCCAAGACCGCTCCCCTCGTCGATCCTAGCCACCTGCATGATCACGCCGGGGTCGCGGCGGGGAGCCCGCTCCCATCCGGCTCCCCGCCGCGAGTCTCATCGGATCCCGAACGACGCCAGCCGCAGCCCGGGACTGGGCAGCAGGTACACGTCCCGGCGGCCGCGCACGGCCGCCAGCGGTGCGGTGACGTCCGCGTACGTGTAGATCCCGCCGGTGTCCGGCACCGTGGCCGTGCCCAGCAGCCGCCCGCCCGGTGAGCCCAGCCGGAGCTGGACGGTCCCGGCGCCGGACGCCCGTACGGTGAAGGTCTTCCCGCCGCGCAGCGCGGCATCACGGAAAGCGATCCAGTCACCCGCAGTGACCGCGCCCACCACCGTGCCGCTCGCCTTGCTCTCGTCGAGCAGGCGCACCCCGGCGTAGTCGTCGAACGTCTCCGCCCCGGTCACCACGGACAGGTCGCGGGCCGGGATCGTCTCGCCGCGCACCGGCAGGGCCGCACGCTGCCGGATGTCGCTCGACGACGCGCCGACCAGCACGTCGTATACCGACGTCTCAGTCACCCAGCGTTGCCGGGTGACGTCCCAGCGGGCCAGGTCGGCCGGAGTGAGCGCGAACGTCACGACGGTGCTCCGCCCGGCCGCCAGGTGCACCTTGCGGAAGTCGCGCAGCTGCTTGGTCGCGGTGACGTCGCGGGAGGTGCGCTGGTGGGTGTAGAGCTGGACCACCTCGTCACCGGCCCGCTTGCCGGTGTTGGTGACGGTCACGCTGACCCTGCCGCCGGCCACCCGGAGCCCGCTGTACCGGAACGTGCTGTACGACAGCCCGTGGCCGAACGGGTAGAGCGGCTTCGCGTCGCTGTAGAGGTACGTCTGCCGGGACGTGACGATGTCGTACTCGTTGAGGTCGGCCGGCAGGTCGGCGACCGAGGAGTACCAGGTCTGCGTGAGCCGGCCGGACGGGTTCACGTCGCCGTAGAGCACGTCGGCCAGGGCGTTGCCGGTCTCCGCGCCGGCGTGCGTGGTCCAGACGATGCCCGGCACGTGCCGCTGGGCCCAGGTGATCGCCTCCGGGTAGCTGCTCTGCAGCACCACCACGGTGTGCGGGTTGGCCGCGCGGACCGCCTCGATCAGCGCTTCCTGCCGGGCGCCGAGGGCCAGCCCGGTGCGGTCGTGCGCCTCCCGGCCGGCCACGAACGGGTTCGTCCCGACCACCACGACGGCGGTCTGCTTGCCCTTCGCCGATGCCGCCGCCGCGGCCACGCCGTCGACGATCACCTCCTTGGCGAAGTGCGCGGCGCCGGCCGCGGTCGCCGAACCCAGGCCGAGTGCGCCGTCCGCGCCGACCGTCACGTAGGTGTTCGGACCGAACCAGCTCTCCTGCGTCTCGTAGCCGGCGTAGTGCAGCACCACCGTGCCGTCGGCCTGCGGCTCCACCCTGAACTGCTGCTGGACGAACCAGCCGGTCGGTGCGGTGTCGCGGGTGACGAACGGGCCCCAGTTGTAGCCGAGGTACTTGCCGTTCGCGGCGTTGCGCAGCGTCGACACCCCGTCGCCCCAGTCGACCGCGTCGAACTGGGCGGCCGCGTCCGGTCCCACCCCGGTCGCGGCGACCGCTTCCGGGTCGGCGGCGGTCACGTACCGGCCGGTGGTGACGTCCTTGAGGGCGATCCGGTCGGCGCCCGCGGCGGTGGACACCGTGCCGGCCCGCGCGGTGATGCCGTCCAGCGCGGTCACCTGGTACGGGAGCTGTCCGCCGTACCAATCGGTGAAGAGCGAGTCGGCCAGCGGACCGACCACCGCGACCGAACCGCCGGTCTTCAGCGGCAGCGCGTTGCCGTCGTTCTTCAGCAGCACCGCGGCCTCGGCCGCGGCTTCCCGAGCCAGCTTGCGGTGCGCGGGACTGTCCACGACCGACGCGGGGATCGTCGCGTACGGGCCGCCGTCCGGGTCGAACTCGCCGAGCCGGAAACGGATGCTCAGCGCGTTCCCGACCGCGGTGTCCACCTGCGCCTCGGTCAGCAGACCCCGGTCGAGCGCCTGCTGCAGCGCGGTGGTGGTCGGCTCGCCGTTGGTGTCGTTGACCGTGAAGCTGTCCAACCCGGCCGTGAGCACCGCGGCGTCCGCCTCGGCCTGGGTCGCGAAGTAGGCCTGCGAGCCGGTCAGGTTGGTCGGTGCCCAGGCGTCCGAGACGTTGAACAGCCGCCGGTCGCTCCAGCCCCGGACCAGCGTGCCCAGGTCCGGGTCCACGGTGGCCGGCCGCCCGTTGATCAGGTTGTAGGAGGCCATCACGCCGGTCGCGGCCCCGGCTTGCAGGGGGATCCGGAACGGCTCGCGGTCGTACTCGTTGAGCACCCGCTGCGGGACGTTCGACGAGGTCCGGTCGCGGAGCGTCTCGTTGTTGTACGCCGCGTAGTGCTTGAGCGTCGGCGCGGTCTTCAGGTGGTCCGGGTCGTCACCCTGCAGCCCCTGCCCGTACGCGGTGGCGATCGCCCCGGTCAGCAGCGGGTCCTCGGAGTAGCCCTCCTCGTTGCGGCCCCAGCGCGGGTCGCGCAGCAGGTTGACCACCGGCGCCCAGAGGTTCAGGCCCCACACCGTCGGGTCCTGCGCATGCAGGCCTCGGGCCTCGTCGCCGACCGCCGAGCCGACCCGCTCGATCAGCGCCGGGTCCCACGTGCTGGCCAGCCCGACCGCCTGCGGGAACACCGTCGCGGTCGCGTCGATCTTGGCGCCGCCGGCGTCGTAGTCGTTGGACCAGGCCACGCCGTGCAGTGCCTCGGTGCCGGCCTTGAACACGGCGAGGCCGAGGCGCGGGACGGCCGGCTGGTACTGGTGGAGCATCGAGAGCTTCTCCGGCAGCGTCAGCCGGGCGACCAGGTCGTCGACCCGCGCCGCCAGCGGAAGGGCCGGATCGCGGAACGGATAGGTCGCGTCGGCGCGTGCGGCTCCGGGGACGAGGGGAACGGCGAGCAGAGCGGCACCTATCAGGGCCAGGCCGCGTCTTCTGCGCATAGCGGACTCCAAAAGAATCGTTTCCAGGCACGGTGAATTGCCCGTCAGGGAGCACCCTGACCAGCGGAAACACTTTTCGAGAAATCAGTCGAAGCGCTTCGACGATCCGCCCTAGAGAACGGACTATCGACGGGGTTCGGTGTCGTCACCATAGAGCCCGGCCGATGCGACAGGCAACACCTTCCGGAAATCCGCCGGTAACAGAGCCGCTTATCCGGGCACAATGGGCGGATGCGACTGATCGTGATCGGCGGCGACGCGGCCGGGATGTCCGCGGCCTCACAGGCCCGGCGTAGACGCGGCCCCGACGACCTGGAGATCCTGGCCTTCGAGATGGGGCGGTTCGTGTCCTACTCGGCCTGCGGGATCCCCTACTGGATCGGCGGCCAGGTGGACGGGCCGGACGCGCTGATCGCCCGGACCCCCGAGGAGTTCCGCAAGAACGGGATCGCCGTGCACACCCGGCACGAGGTGACCGGCATCGACCTGGACGCCCGCACGGTCACCGTGCGGGACCTGGACGCCGGCCGGGACCGGCGCGAGGGCTTCGACGAGCTCGTCTACGCGACCGGCGCCTCCCCGGTGCGCCCGCCGTGGGCCGAGACCGACGCCGGCGGCGTGTTCGGCGTGCAGACTCTGGAGGACGGCAGCGCGCTGCGCGCGTGGCTGGACACCGAGAAACCCGAGTCGGCCGTGGTGATCGGGGCCGGCTACATCGGCATCGAGATGGCCGAAGCGATGATCAATCGCGGACTCCGGGTCACGCTCGTGGAGAGGTCCGCCCAGCCGATGGGCACCGTCGACGAGGACATGGGCACGCTGGTCGCCGACGCGGTCCGGGGCCTCGGCATCGACCTGCGCACCGGCGTCACGGTCGAGGGCCTGGAGACCGCGAACGGCAGGATCGCCGCGGTGGTCACCGACGCCGGGACGCTGCCGGCCGGCGTCGTGGTCATCGGCTTGGGCGTACGGCCGAACACCGCCCTGGCCGCCGCCGCCGGACTCCCGCTCGGCGCCACCGGTGGCCTGCGCACCGACCTGCGCCAGCGGGTGGCCGACGGGGTGTGGGCGGCCGGTGACTGCACCGAGACACACCACCGGGTCAGTGGCCGGCAGGTGCACGTCCCGCTCGGCACGCACGCCAACAAGCAGGGCCGGGTCGCCGGGATCAACCTGGGCGGCGGGTACGCCACCTTCCCCGGGATCATCGGCACCGCGGTCACCAAGGTCTGCGACCTGGAGGTGGCCCGCACCGGTCTCGGCTCCCGCGAGGCCGACCAGGCCGGCTTCCAGTACGTCACGGCCACCGTGGAGTCCACCAACCGGGCCGGCTACTACCCCGGCGCCACCCCGATGACCGTCAAGGTGCTCGCCGAGCGGGGCACCGGCATGCTGCTCGGCGCGCAGATCGTCGGGAAGGCCGAGGCCGCCAAGCGGATCGACGCGTTCGCGGTGGCGGTGTGGAACCGGATGACGGTCGGCGAGATGACCGGGCTCGACCTGGGCTACGCGCCGCCGTACGCCCCGGTCTGGGACCCGGTGCTGGTCGCCGCGCGCAAGGCCGAGGACAAGCTGAGGGGATGAGCCCGGCGGGCCCACCCCCTCATCGCCCCGCGTCGCCGGTTACCCGGTGACGGCGCCGATCGCGACGGTGCCACGGCCGACGACCGCGCCCTCGTCCGTCACGAACTGCACCTCACCGGAGAGGTGCCGGCCGGCCGGCGGGACCGCGGCCACGGTGACCGCGCCGGTGACCGTGGCGCTCGCGCCGACCCCCAGCACGATCGGGGTGCTCGGCACGCCGACCGTGCCGAGCGCCGTGCTGTAGTACGCGTCCCGGTAGTCGTACGCGGTCGAGCCGCTGGGCACCGAGTACCCGGCGATCTCCACGGTGTACCTGCCGGCGGCCGGCGAGGCGATCGAGACCGCCTCCTCCGAGTCGCCGTCGGCCTGCACCGCCACCTGGGCACCGTTCTGGTCATAAACGGTTCGGGTTCTTCTTCTTGAAGTCCACCGATCCGGTCTCACCGACCGGCAGGTACGGGTTGTCGGCCGGGGTGCAGGACGGAGGTGAACGTTCGCCGGCCCCAGTGGGATGGTTGTCTCACGTGCGGGTCCTCCGGAGGAGAGCGCGCCCGAAAGGGGTGTCCAGACGCTTCTCCCGGAGCCTCCGATCGATCGGTGTGGAAGTCACTACGATCGATAAGGTTCGTGACCTTCCCGTGACCATTGTGGACTCACCGCGGCCCCGAGCACCTCGGTGAGCCGCGCAGCGAAGGCCCGCGGGTGCGTCATGTTCCCGTTGTGCCCACCGGGGAACCGCACCGCCGGCACCCCGAGATGCCGGGCCAGCACCAGCCCGGCCTGACGGTCGAACCCGCCCACCGGACTCGTCTCCCCCACCGCCGGAACGATCCGCGCCCCGGCGGGCAGATCGCCCAGGCGCAGGTCGTCCTGGAGCGCGGCGTCCAGATCGTGGCTCAGGAAGTATTCAAAATCGGCCGCCCGCCGCTCGTCGAACGGGAACTCCCGCACCCCCGGCTCGGTCTCCTGATCCCGCGGGTCGATCCCGAGCACGGCCGCGACTGCCGCCGCCGCGGGCCCACCACCCGACTCGACGGTGCGTGTCCAGGACCGCGGTCAGGTCACGGCGGGCCCGGCCTTCGGCATCCGGGTCCAGGAAGTGCAGGGCGATCGGTTCGTGCGCCACCAGGTCCACGACGATTCCCGGGTACGACACCAGCACGCGCATGCCGATCACCGCGCCCAGGCTGAGCCCGAGCATGGCCACCGGCTCATCGGTCACCTGACCCAGCACGGCGACCAGGTCCGCGGCGTGCTCGCCCATGCCGACCGGCGCGGCTCACCGAGGTCGCCCGCCGCCGCGAGGTCGCCACCGCGGACATCTCCCCCGCCGTCACCGCCGCGCTGGCCAGCCCCACCCCGGAGTCCCTGACCGCCGTCCTGACCGCCCTCGAGACCCTCCACCGCCACCTGCCCCCGGCCACCGACAACTGACCCCGGCCGGCGCCCAGGGGTGCCTCAACCCTCCGGAGACACCCCTGATAGCCAGCCGGATTTCAGGTGGCGAGGCTCGCGAGGGCGATCGGGGTGTCCACACCGGACCACTGGGCGGTGAGCAGCGCGCCGTCGGGTGCGGCCGGCGACTGCGTGGGCGTGCGGAACAGTCGCAGGACTCCCATGGACGTACCGATGAGGGTGGTTTGTCCGTCAGTGACCTCGAGGTCAGCGACCGTGAGGTCACCCACGGTCCTTGGCGCCTCGGATCCGCTGCCCCGCAGCAGCAGATTCGGCTCGCGGACGATCACCTGATCGCCGTCGTGCAGTTCCTCGGCCGCCTGCGTGCCGCCGGTCCGGATCACGTCGGTCAGCACGGACACGAAGACCGGGTCACCGGCCGCGTCGTAGACCCAGCGCGTCCCGAGCACCCCGTGCTCGGTCGTGCCGACCAGGAACTCCTCCGCGCCGGCCAGCGGCGCGCCCCGGTACGTCAGCGGCACGTGCAGCACCGGCCCGTCACCCACCCGGACCAGCATCACCTCGAGCCCGACCACCCCGGCCGGGTCGTCGAACCGCCCCGCGGCCACCCGGCTCACCGCGAGCCCGGCAGCCCCTTCAGCCCCGGCAGCTCCCGCGGCCCAGCTCCGGCCCGGCAGCCACTCATCCAGCAGCTCGAGTTTCGTCGGTTTGATCTCCGTCTTGTGCAGAAGTGCCATGCGCTCACCCTAGGACCGCCTCCGGACGTGCACCCGGTGCGTACCATCGGGACCCGATCACGGGCCCCCAGCCAGGTTGACCAGAATGACGAACAGCACAATTCATCTTTCGAGTGAACATTTCACCCGTGGACCGCGTCAGCTCTCTGACGAACCACCTACCGCGGGGACGCAGGCATGAGAACGAGCAGGTTGTTTCGCACCGCCGCCGCAGGGACCCTGCTGGCGGTCCTCGCCGGATGCGGCAGCTCCGGCGCACACACCGCCGGCGGCCCGGAGACCCCGCCCCCGCCCGGTACCGCCCCGGCCTCCGACCCGTCCGCCGCGGCATCAGCGCCCGGCGCGTCCGGTGTCCCGGGATTCGGCATCGCCGGCACCGGCACCCCGGAGTCCGTGACGGCGGCCCTGGCCGCGCTCCCGGAGAACCTCCGCAAGCGCGTCCCCCAGTTTCCACCCGCGCCGCTCCCGGTCAAGGTGACGCTGCCACCGGCCACGGACGGCAAGGCCGCGTTCTTCAGCCGCATCCCCACCACCGAGAAGATCGCCTTCATCACGATCGACGACGGCTGGGAGAAGAACCCGCTGGCGCTGCAGCTGTTCCAGGCCGCCAACGTGCCGCAGTCCCTGTTCCTCGAGGTCAACGCGATCAAGGACAACCCGGGCTTCTTCCTCCCGCTGCAGACCGCCGGCGCCACCATCGAGAACCACACGATCACCCACGCCACGATGACCCGGCTGTCCCTGGAGGGTCAGAAGCGCGAGATCTGCGGCGGCGCCGACAAACTGGCCGCGTACTACGGCACCCGCCCGACGCTGTTCCGCCCGCCCGGCGGCTCCTGGAACAACAACACGTTGCGCGCCGCACACGCCTGCGGCATGAAAGCCGTCTTCACGTGGACCCAGACCACCGACCACGGCAAGCTCTTCTACCAGAACGAAGAGAAAGTCATCTACCCGGGCGACATCATCCTGATGCACTTCCGCCCGCGTTTCGTCGACGACTACCTGGCCGTCCTGAAAGCCATCCACAAGAACGGCCTCACCCCAGCCCGCCTCGAGGACTACATCCCCTAGCTGGCCGCCGGTGCCGGCGCCGCTTTTCGCACCGTCGCCAGCACCTCGTTCGCATAAGCCCCGGCCGCCTCGAAAAGCTGCTTGCTCCGAGCATCCAACCCACCCGGCGGGGCCGACGAAATGAACTGCACCGACACATCCAGGTTGCTGTGCCGCGCCACCAACTCAGGGATGAGCACCTGTTCACTGGAGGGCGAGCGGACATACCGATACGCCTCAGCCCCCACGCCGCCTTGCGCCTCGACCCGCTGATCCTGAGCAAAGTTCTTGGCGTCAGCACCCTTGGTATAGGCAAACTGACTCTTGGCCAAGTCAACGTCATGCCAGAACGTGATGTCGGTCGTGACCAACCCGCCGTCGGCCGTGTTCGCACCGGCCAAGCTCCGGGTGCACCGCACCGACCGGCTCGACGTCGGATCGGATCCGTGGAGCTCCGCCTTGGTCTCCCCCGCCGGAACCCCGAGCGCGGACGACAGCGCCTCATAGGACAACAGCGAGCACAAACCCTCAAGATCGACCGGCGCGGCATAGCTCCCCGGCCCGCTGGCCTCCGCGGGATCCGGCGTAGCGGCAGGCGCGGGATCATCGCCACTACAAGCGCTGATCGCGACCGAACTCAGCAGGAACAAGGACAGAGCAGCGATCCGCACTCCCATCACATGCACACCCTACGATGCCCAAGCCACTACACCCGGTAGTCGCGGCACCCACCGAGACCAGCAGGTTCCGAGGCGGGGCCCGCTTCGAAGCCATCAAGCCTGACGGGCTTCGAAGAGGGCCCCGCCTCGGAACCACCCACCTCGCGGAAGCGAAGCAAAAGCAAAAGCAAGAACTACAGCCCCATGTCCTTAGCAATGATCATCTTCATGACCTCAGACGTACCGCCGTAGATCCGGTTGACCCGGTTGTCCGCGTACAGACGAGCGATCGGGTACTCGTTGATGAACCCGTACCCACCGTGCAGCTGCAGGCACCGGTCGATCACCCGATGCGCCACCTCGGTGCAGAACAGCTTCGCCGAAGCCGCCTCGGCCGCCGTCAGCTCACCCGCGTCCAGCGCCTCGAGAGCCCGATCGGCCACCGCCTGCGCCGCGTCCACCTCGGCCTGACAGGCAGCCAGCTCGAACTTGGTGTTCTGGAACGAGGCCACGCTCTGCCCGAACACCTTGCGCTCCAACGTGTACTGCTTCGCGAACTCCACCGCCGCCGCAGCCTGCGCGTACGCACCGTACGCGATACCGAGACGCTCCTGCGGCAGGTTCTGACCGAGGTACGAGAACCCCTTGTTCTCCTCGCCGAGCAGATCCTCCACCGGTACGAGCACGTCCTGGAACGCCAGCTCAGCGGTGTCGGACGTCTTCAGCCCGAGCTTGTCGAGCTTGCGGCCCACCGAGTACCCGGGCAGCTTGGTGTCCACCACGAGCAGCGAGATCCCGAAGCGACGGTCGTCGGGCTTGGCCGGCGACGTACGAGCGCAGACGATCACCCGGTCGGCGAGCACGCCGCCGGTGATGAAGGTCTTCGCGCCGTTCAGCACGTAGTGCTTGCCGTCCTCGGTGAGCTTGGCGGTGGTGCTCATCCCGGCCAGGTCGGAGCCGGTGCCGGGCTCGGTCATCGCGATCGCGAACATCATGTCGCCGCTCACGAACGACGGCAGCCAGCGCTGCTTCTGCTCCGCCGTGGCCAGCTTCAGCAGGTACGGCAGACACAGCGCGACGTGCACACCCGAGCCGCCGAACGAGACACCGGCGCGGGTGGTCTCCTCGTACTGGATCGCGGCGAACTTGAACGAGTCGATGCCGGCGCCGCCGTACTCCTCGGGCACCTCGATGCCGAACAGGCCGAGCTCGGCGAGCTTCTTGTAGAACTCGCGCGGCACCTCACCGGCGTGGAGCCACTCGTCGTAGTTCGGGACGACCTCGGCCGCCAGGAACTCCCGCAGGGTCTCCCGGAAGGCCTCGTGGTCCTCGTTGAATACGGTGCGACGCATGTCAGGGGGTCCTTTTCCAGGCTAGAGACGGCGGCCGCCGTCGACGTACAGGGTCTGGCCGGTGACGAACGATGCGGCGTCGCCGGCCAGGAACGCAACCACCCGGGCGATGTCCTCCGGCTGCCCGACCCGGCGCAGCGGCGTGATCTCAGCTGCCTTGGCCTGCATATCGGCAGCGGAGAGCCCGATGCGAGCAGCTGTCGCGTCGGTCATCTCGGTGGCGATGAAACCGGGCGCGACCGCGTTCACGTTGATGTTGAACGGGCCGAGTTCCATCGCGAGCGTACGGGTCAGGCCCTGGATGCCGGCCTTGGCCGTGGCGTAGTTGGCCTGACCGCGATTGCCCAGCGCGGACACGCTCGAGGTATTGATGATCTTGCCGTAGCGCTTGGGCACCATGTGCCGCTGCACCGCCCGGCTGCACAGGAACGCGCCGCGCAGGTGCACGTTCATCACCAGGTCCCAGTCACCCGCGGACATCTTGTGCAGCAGGTTGTCCCGGGTGACGCCGGCGTTGTTGACCAGCACGTCGACCCCGCCCAGCTCGGCGGCGACCTTGTCGACCGCGGCGTCCACCTGCGCCTCGTCGGCGACGTCGCAGCCCAGCGCGATCGCGGTGCCGCCGGCCGCCCGGATCCGGCCGACGATGCCGGCGCAGTCGGACTCGTCGAGGTCGAGCACGGCGACGGCCGCGCCCTCGGAGGCGAACTGCAACGCGGTGGCCGCGCCGATGCCGCGCGCGGCCCCGGTCACGATGGCAACCCGGCTCATGGATGAACTCCCTTGTTCAGACGTGTTCAGAACGCGCTGATCCCGGTCAGCGCCCGGCCGATGAGCAACTTCTGGATCTGGCTGGTGCCCTCGTACAGCGTGGTGACCCGGGCGTCGCGCATGTACTTGCCGACCGGGAACTCGTCGACGTAGCCGTACCCGCCGAACACCTGGATCGCCTGGTTCGCGGCCTTGACCGCGGCCTCACTCGCGAACAGCTTGGCCATCGAGGCCGCAGTGCCGAACGGTTGACCGCGATCGACCAGATCGGCGGCGCGCCAGACGAGCAGGCGCGCGGCCTCGGTCTCCACTGCCATTTCCGCAATCATTTCCTGTACGAGCTGGTACGCGGCGATCGGCTTGCCGAACTGGGTGCGCTCCCCCGCGTACGCAATAGACGCCTCGAGACAACCGCGAGCCAGGCCCACGCTGCCCGCCGCGACCGCGATGCGGCCCTTGTCCAGCGCGCCCATAGCGATCTTGAAGCCGGCGCCCTCCGCACCCAGGCGTTCCGCGTCGGAGACGCGCACCTGGTCGAACGTCAGCTCGGCGGTGGCCTGACCGCGCAGCCCGAGCTTGCCCTTGATCTCGCGGCGGCCGAAGCCGGCCCGGTCGGTCGGCACCAGGAACGCCGAGACGCCCCGCGCACCGGGCCCGCCGGTGCGGGCGAAGACCAGCGCCACCCCGGCCCACGTCCCGTTGGTGATGAAGATCTTCTCGCCGCTGATCAGCCAGTCGTCGCCGTCGCGGACCGCGCGGGTGACCAGGTTGCCGGCGTCCGAGCCGGTGCCGGGCTCGGTCAGCGCGAAGCAGCCGAGCGTCTCGCCGGCGCACAGGGCCGGCAGCCAGCGCTGCTTCTGCTCCGCGTCGCCGAAGGCCTGGATGCTCTTGGCGACCAGCCCGAGGGAGACCGAGACGATGCCGCGCACCGAGGTGTCGCCGCGGCCAAGCTCCTCCATCAGCAACGCGTAGTCGAGGAAGTCGCCACCCGAGCCGCCGTGCTCCTCGGTGATTCCCAGACCGAGAAAGCCCAGCTCGGCGAGTTTCCCGACGATCTTCGGGTCGACCTGCTCGATCCGGTCCCACTCGGTGGCGTGCGGGACGACCTCGCGCTCCACCCAATCCCGGGCGAGGTCACGCAGCTGCTGCTGTTCCTCCGAGAGGGTGAGGTCCACGGCCGTCTCCTAAATTGAACGCTGTCAGGTTTCCCCGGCCATGTTAACTTAACAGTGTTAGGCAATTCAACGGTCAGGAGAAACAGCCATGCCGCGGCCGACGACCCCGCTGCTCAGCAAGCCCGGCATCCGGGCGGCCGCGCTGGAGATCATCGACCGGGACGGTCTCGACGGCCTGAGCATGCGCAAACTGGCCACCGCGCTGACCGTGAGCGCCCCCGCGCTGTATTTCCACTACCTCACCAAGGAACAGCTGCTCGACGACGTGGCCAGCGAGATCATGGAGCAGGTCGACGTCAGCGCGTTCGCACTCGGCTGGCGCGACGGCCTGCTCGGCTGGGCCCGCTCCTACCGCGCGGCGCTGGCCGGCCACCCGAACATCGTCCCGTTCCTGGCACACGGCCCCGGCCAGCGCGACGCCTCGCTGCGCCGCGCCGACGCCATCCACGGCGGCCTGGTCGCCGCCGGCTGGCCCGCCCGCGACGCCACCATGATCGGCGCCTCCACCAAATACCTGGTGGTCGGCGCCGCCATGGGCTCGTTCTCCCGCGGCTTCACCGACGACGTCCAGGTCTACCTCGACCGCTACCCGTCCCTCAACGACGCCCACCGCCTCCGCGAACACGCCGACGCCGTCGACCGGGACAGCTTCGAGTTCGCCCTGCTCACCTTCGTCGACGGCCTGACCACCCGCCTCGCCCGCGCGGCCCGCCGGGACGATCTCCCCGGATGACCGGTGTCCTGTTCGCCGGCCTCTGCACACTGGACGTCCTCCAGTTCGTCGAGCGGTACCCGGCCGACAACGAGAAGGTCACCGCGCTCACGCAGACCGTCGCCGCCGGTGGGCCGGCCACCAACGCCGCCGCGACCGCTGCTCATCTGGGCGGTACGGCCACGCTGCTGACCGCGGTCGGCAGCCATCCGCTCGCCGCCGGCATCCACGCCGACCTGGCCGCGCGCGGTGTCCACCTGATCGACCTGGCCGCCGGGGACCCGGGTCCCCCGCCGGTGTCCAGCATCGTGGTCAGTGCCGGCACCGGGAACCGCGCGGTCGTCTCCACCAACGGTGCCACCCGCACCCTGACCGTTCCTGATCTGCCCGCCCTGGTGCGGGGACAGCGCGCGGTCCAGGTCGACGGCCACTATCCGGAACTGGCCGTCGCGGTCCTGACCGAGGCCCGCCGGCAGGGCATCCCCACGCTGCTGGACGCCGGCAGCTGGAAGCCGGCCCTCCCGGCCCTGCTGCCGCTGCTGGACGTCGTCGTCTGCTCCGCCGACTTCCGCCCGCCGTCGGCGCACGACCCCGCCGCCGTGGCCGGTTTCCTGGCCGGCCACGGCGTCCGCTGGATCGCCGTCAGCCAGGGTCCCGGCCCGCTCCTGCGCTGGACCGGCAACGGCTTCGCGACCCATCCGGTGCCACCGGCCGACGTCGTGGACACCCTCGGCGCCGGCGACGTCCTGCACGGCGCCCTCACCCTGGCCACGGCCCGCCGCCGGCCCCTGACCGACACCACCTTCGCCACGTCCCTCGACGAGGCGGCCGCGATCGCCACCCGATCCTGCACCAGTTTCGGCACCCGAACCTGGATGTCCGATGTCGATCGTCACGGGGCAACGTAGGAGACCCCGTCGCCGAACCGGCGGGTGATCGTCACCCGGGGCTCCGCGGTGTGAGTGATCGTCTTGCCGTCCCAGCGCCAGCCCGCCACCGCAAGTCGCGGCCGAAGCATCAGCCAGGCAAGGTTCGCGCAGCCCCTACCCCCCGGGCTTCCAGCCCAGAGCGGGACCCAGGTGCGTGGCCATATCGGTCAGGATCTGCACGTAGTCGTCGTGGTCGAAGGTGAACGGCAGAGCGAACGCCACCTCGTCGATCTCCCGGAACGCCGCATGTCCCTCCAGCCGTTCGGCGATCTCCGCCGACGACCCCACGATGTCCGGTGCGAACATCATCCGCGCCGGCCCCTGCGGCGAGCGGGTGCGGGGCGTCCGCTGCTCCGCGTACGCGAGGTACTTGGCGCGCTGTTCAGCAGACGCGGAGTCGGTCGGGATCACCACCAGGCCCTGCGAGACCCGGGCCTTGTCACCGTCGGGATGCGCCGCCCGGAACGCCCGCACGTGGGACAACTGGATCTCCGCGAAGTCCTCCGACTCCTCGGCTTTCACCACGCTGCTGGTCAGGAAGTTCATCCCGTGCTCACCGGCCCACTGCGCCGACCGCAGACTGCCCCCGCCATACCAGAGCCTCGACGCCAGACCGGGCGAGTGCGGCTGCACCCGGCGGGAGAACTGTTCGAACCCCACGGTGCCCTCGAAGTCGGTGACCTGCTCACCTCGTACCGAAGAAAGCAACCTCTCGACCCGGGCGTAGCTGAAGTCTTCCGCATCGGCCGTGTCCGGATAGATCGCGTCCTTGACGCGGTCGAAGTTCATCGGCGGCCCCACGCTGAGGCCCGGGTTCAGCCGCCCGCCGCTCAGCAGGTCGACCGTCGCCAGGTCCTCGGCCAGGCGCAGCGGGTTCTCCCAGCCGAGCGGGATGACCGCGGTGCCCAGCTCGATCCGGCTGGTCCGCTGGGACGCCGCGGCCAGCACCGCGACCGGCGACGAGATGCCGAACTGCAGGTGCCGGTGGCGGAGCCAGGCACTGTCGAAGCCGAGGCGCTCGCCCAGCTCGATGATTTCCAGGGTGGATTCGTGTCCCCGGGCGGGGTCGGCCTCGTCGAACAGGCCGATCGTGAGAAAGCCCAGCTTGCGCAGCATGTCAAAAACCCTATCCGCCAGATGTGAACGAGTCTCCGTTCAAAAGATCTCTCATTTTTTGATCGAGCGCGGGGGCGGTGGCTAGTCTGGGCCGATGCCTGGCGCCCGGACCCGTGTGTACCTGACGGCCGCGGCCGTCGCCGTGGTCCTCGCCACCGGCGCGGCCGTCGGTCTGGCCAACGGGCGGGACACCACCGCCGCCGATGAGCAGTGGGTGGCTCCCTCCGCGCCGCCGGCGACGCTCCCGGTGTCACCGACCGCTTCGGCCGGGCCGCTCAAGCTGGTCAAGGCACCCGACGACCTGCCGATCATCTCGTACGCGAAGGGGCCCCGCGGCCTGCCCGCCGACCCGGCGAAGAACTCCACCGTCGCACCCACCGAGGGCCTGCACCCGACGAAGAAGGTCGCGCTCTACGACGCACCGGGTGGCACACCCCGCGCGTTCCTGCCCCCGGAGATCAGCGGGCTGCGCACCGTCGTCCCGATCGTCGCCGAGGACCGCGGCTGGGTCGCGGTGCTCGTCCCGTCGGTGAACCGGCGGATCGGCTGGGTGCCGCCGGGTGGCTGGCAGACCGCGGTGCTGCACGACCAGCTCGTGCTGCAGCGGTCCCAGCACACCCTGACCTGGCTGCGCGACGGCCAGGAGCACCAGCGCTGGACCGTGGCGGTCGGCTCGCGAGCCACCCCGACACCGGTCGGGCGCACCTACGTGATGGGCACGACCAGGATGTCCGGCAGCCCCTACCTCGGGCTGGACGCGCTGGTGCTGGGCTCGATCCCGGAGGAGCCGGAGAAGATGGCGGCCGTCTTCCAGCTGGCGCACACCGGCATCCACGCGTGGTACAAGGCCGACGTGTTCGGCACGAGCGTGTCGAACGGATGCATCCGGATGCCGAAGGCCGCGCAGCAGAAGCTGCTCGACGAGATCGGCCCCGGCACCCCGCTGACCGTGATCGCCTGACCTTCTGAACGCGGTCGGTCAGCAGGTCACGGTCAGACGCGCGAGCCGCGCGCACCCGAGGGCCGTGCGCGGACGACCCGCACCCCGGCGCAGCCGCAGCGTGGTCCCGTGCCGGAGTCCGGCGGCCGGGCGGACCGGCGCGACCCGGGCGACCGGCGCCACCGGGGCGGCCCGGCGCATGGTCTGCGGGGCGCCCTGGCGCAGCATCTCGTCGCGGACCAGGTCGAGCAGGTCGGTCATCGGCAGGCCGAGAGCCCGGCAGATCGCCGCGAGGATCTCCGACGACGCCTCCTTGGTGCCGCGTTCCACCTCCGACAGGTAGGGCAGCGACACCCCGGCCGCGCCGGCCACCTCTTTCAGCGTGCGGCCCTGGCGCTGACGCACGCGGCGCAGCACGGCTCCGATGATCCGGCGCAACAGTGGCATTCCCGTCCCCTCCCCGTGGCGTGTGACGTCCATCCTGCCCTACTGGGCGGAATCCGCGAACGGTGCTACGGTGGGCGCATCTCGGATGCCGGTGGATGTCCCCGCCCGGGAGCTTTTCCTCAACTCTGACGAGCCTTCAGTGCCGTCACCTTTCCCATACCCGGGCTGTTGTCGCGCCCGGCTAGGAGTCTTCCCTTGACGACAGTCACCCGTACCCGAAAAACACCCTCAACCGAGGAGACCGTCGCGGTCGACGCCCTCCTCGACGTCGTCGACGACCGTGCCTGGCTGCGTGCCGACGGTTACCTGCCCGGCGGTGACGACCTGCCGCTCGCCATGGCCGAGGTACGGCGGCTCGGCCTGCGCCGCGGCGACCGGGTGACCGGGTTCGCCCGGATCGACCGGCCCGGCCGTCCCGCTCACCTGCAGGTCACCGCGATCAACGGCCGCGATCCCGGCCCACGGCCGGACTTCTACCGGCTGACCGCGATCTACCCGCAGGAGCGGCTGCGCCTGGAGACCGACCAGGACGTGCTCACCACCCGGGTGATCGACCTGCTGATGCCGATCGGCAAGGGCCAGCGCGCCCTGATCGTGGCGCCGCCGAAGGCCGGCAAGACCACCGTGCTGCAGCAGGTCGCCAACGCGATCAGCCGCAACAACCCGGAGTGCCACCTGATGGTGGTGCTGGTCGACGAGCGACCCGAAGAGGTCACCGACATGCGCCGCACGGTCAAGGCGGAGATCGTGGCGGCCACCTTCGACCGGCCGCCGCAGGATCACACCGCGGTCGCCGAACTCGCCATCGAACGCGCGAAACGCCTGGCCGAGCTCGGCGAGGACGTGGTGGTGCTGCTCGACTCGATCACCAGGCTCGGGCGGGCGTACAACCTGACCGCGCCGGCCGGGCGCGGCCGCACCCTCTCCGGCGGGCTGGACAGCACCGCGCTGCAGCCGCCGAAACGCCTGCTCGGCGCGGCCCGCAACCTCGAGGGCGGCGGCTCGCTGACGATCATCGCCACCGCCCTGGTGGAGAACGGCTCGGCGCTGGACACGGTGATCTTCGAGGAGTTCAAGAGCACCGGGAACGCCGAGCTGAAGCTGGACCGTTCGCTGGCCGAGGCCCGGATCTTCCCGGCCATCGACCTGGCGGTCAGCGGCACCCGGCACGACGAGCTGCTGCTGTCGCCGGCCGAGCTGACCGTTGTCGGTCAGGTGCGGCGCGCGCTCGGCGGTCAGGAGCGCCGCGAGGCCATGCCGCAACTGCTGACGCAGTTGCGCACCACCGCGAGCAACGCGGAATTCCTGCGGCGTGTCGCACGATCGATCGCCTGACCCTCCCTTTAGTACGTCCGACCTGGGTATGCTGGCCTCGATTACTCGCCGCGGCTCCACTGAGGACACTCGTGGTCCGCGCCCTACTCGAGGACGTGCGCGTGGCTGACGACCCGACCGACGCTCCCAAGCTCGACACGAGCGTTCCGCAGACCGCCCGGATCTGGAACTACCTGCTCGGCGGCAAGGACAACTTCGAGGTCGACCGTGCCGTCGGTGACCAGATCATCGCGTCGCTGCCGCACTTCGCCGAGCACGCCCGGCTCTCCCGGCAATATCTGGCCCGCGCGGTGCGCTTCCTGGCCGGCGAGGCCGGGGTGACCCAGTTCCTGGACATCGGCACCGGGCTGCCCACCGCCGACAACACGCACGAGGTCGCGCAGGACACCAACCCGCACGCGAAGATCGTGTATGTCGACAACGACCCGCTCGTGCTCGCGCACGCCCGGGCGCTGCTGACCAGCACCCCGGAGGGCGAGACCGCGTACATCGACGCGGACCTGCACCACCCGGAGCGGATCCTGGAAAAGGCCGGCGAGACACTCGACCTCACCAAGCCGGTGGCGTTGATGCTGATGGGCATCCTCGGTCACGTCGAGGACGACGCCGAGGCCAAGCGGATCGTCGACACGTTGCTGGCCGCGCTCCCCTCCGGCAGCTACTTCGCGATGTACGACGGCAGCGACATCGACCCGGACGTCCGTGAGGCGGCTCGGATCTGGAACATCTCGGCGAACCCGAAATACCACCTGCGCTCACCGGAACGTTTCGCCGCGCTCTTCGACGGCCTGGAACTGGTCGAGCCCGGGGTGACCTCGGTGACCCGCTGGCGGCCGGACCCGGAGGGCAAGGACGCCGCGGAGATCAGTCAGTACTGTGCTGTCGGTCGCAAGCCCTAGTCAGTAATCTAGGCTCCCTCGAGGAGGTCTCCTTGGCGGAGGAATACGACGGCGGTGGTTCGACGGTGCGCCGGCTTCAGGTCGGCGCCCATCTGCGTGCCCTGCGGCGGGCCAGCGGGCTGAGCCGGGAACAGGCGGGGTACGTCATCCGTGCCTCAGAATCCAAGATCAGCCGGATGGAGCTGGGCCGGGTCGGGTTCAAGGAACGCGACATCGTCGACCTGCTCAAGCTGTACGGCGTCGACGACCTGACCGAGCACACCCGGCTGCTCGCCCTGGCCCGCGAGGCGAACGCGCCGAGCTGGTGGCAGGCGTATGCCGACGTGCTCAACACCTGGTTCCAGAACTATCTGGACCTGGAGCAGGCCGCCGAGCTGATCCGGACGTACGAGGTGCAGTTCGTCCCGGGGCTGCTGCAGACCGACGCGTACGCCCGTGCGGTGATCCGGCTGGGCCACGTCAACGCCGGCCCGGACGAGATCGACCGCCGCGCGGGCCTGCGGATGGAGCGCAAACAGGTGCTGGCCCGGCCGGACGCGCCCCGGGTCTGGGCGGTGATCGACGAGGCGGTGCTGCGCCGGCCGATCGGCGGGAAGGCGGTGCTGCGCGAGCAGATCCTCGCGCTGATCGCGGTCTGCGAGTCGCCGACCGTGCGCCTGCAGGTGATCCCGTTCGGGTCCGGCGGGCACGCGGCGGCCGGCGGCGCGTTCAGCATCCTGCGGTTCCCGCACGAGGAGCTGCCCGACGTGGTCTACATCGAGCACCTGACGAGTGCGCTCTACCTCGACAAGCGCGACGAGGTGGACAACTACGCGGCGGCGATCGGCCGGCTCTTCATCGAGGCCGAGCCGCCGTCCGAGACCCCGAAGATCCTCACCGACATCCTCAACGAGCTGGACGCCGGCAAACTCTGACCCGCGCAGCCGCGCCCCGGCTCTCGGCCGTGGGCACGCTCACGGCTCCGGCTGGTGCTCAGGGGTGCCTCCCGGGCCGGGAGGCACCCCTGAGCACCAGCCACCATCGTGAGCTGACCGGCTACGCCGGGCCGGGAGCGGTCAGGGCGATGGTCGCGGCGCGGGCCGCGGCCAGCACCTCCTCGTCGCCGGCCGGCTGAGCCTGCGCGGCGAAGAGCGCCGCGCTCACCGAGTCGAACGCCATCCGGGCCAGCAACCGCTCGGACACCGGCGCTCCCGGCGGCAGGATCCGGTTGATCACGTCGTCGAACCAGCTGCGGATGTTGCCGCCCTGCGCCGCCAGCCGCGCCATCATCGGCCCGTTCGCGTGGGCGAACCGCATCGCCATGATCCGCTGCGGGGTGGTCGACTCGACCCAGCGCAGCGCCGCCCCGCGCAGCAGTTCGGGGCCCGGCTCCTGGGTGTCGATCCAGCTCATCAGGTCGTCGAACTCGGCGCGGCGGGAGTCCAGCAGCGCCTGGATGATCGCCTCCTTGCCGTCGAAGTGGTAGTAGAGCGACGACTTCGTCATGCCGAGCGCCTCGGCGATGTCCCGGATCGAGGCGCCCTCGAATCCGCGCTCGGTGAACAGCTCCAGCGCCACCCGCAGGATCTCCGCGCGGGTCTCGCTGCCCGGCCGTCGTGTCGTCGTCATACCCCCAGGCTACTTGACGAACGGTCGTTCGGCAGCTTACCGTCGAGTCGCCTAACGAACGGTCGTTCGGTAGATGACCACCGAGGAGAGATCATGGAAATCGCGATCATCGGAGCCGGCCCCGGCGGGCTCACCTGCGCCCGGGTGCTGCAGAAGGCCGGCATGCCGGTCACCGTCTACGACGCGGACACCGCGCTCACCGCCCGCGACCAGGGCGGCACCCTGGACATCCACGCCGACACCGGCCAGATCGCCCTGGCCGACGCCGGGCTGACCGCGGAGTTCGCCGCGCTGGCCCGTCCGGAGGGCCAGTCGAAGCGGATGCTCGACCCGTCCGGCGCCGTGGTGATGGAGCACCTGGTCGATGACGACGAGGACACCGCACCCGAGATCGACCGTGCCCAGCTGCGCGGGCTGCTCGCCGCGTCGCTCGCCCCGGGCACGATCCGCTGGGGCCACCGGGTCACCGAGGTCCGGCCGGGCGGCGAGGTCGTCCTCGCGGACCGGCCCCCGATCACCGCCGACCTGGTGATCGGCGCGGACGGCGCCTGGTCCCGGGTCCGGCCGCTGCTCACCCCGGCGACGCCGGAGTACACCGGGATCAGCTTCGTCGAGGTGCGCTTCACCGAGGTGGACGAGCGGCACCCGGCAATCGCCGAGCTGGTCGGCCAGGGGCACATGTGGGCCAACGGCGACGGGCAGAACCTGATCCTGCAGCGCAACAGCGGCGGCCACGTCCGCGGGTACGTCGGGATCCGCGCCGAGCTGGACTGGCTGGCCCGGGCCGGGCTGGGCCGCGCCGACGGCCGGGGCGGCGTGGTCGACGCGAACGGCGTGCAGGCCCTGGACACCGAGCGGGTCCGCGCCGAGCTGCTGGAGCGGTTCGCGCACTTCGCCGCGCCGCTGCGCCGGGTGATCACGGACAGCGAGGGTGACCTGGTGAACCGGCCGATCTTCGCGCTGCCCGCGCCGCTGGCCTGGCCGCACCGCCCGGGGCTGACCCTGCTCGGCGACGCCGCCCACCTGATGTCACCGTTCGGCGGCGAGGGCGTGAACCTGGCCATGCTGGACGGCGCCGAACTGGCCCGGGAGATCGCCGCCGGCGGTGCGCCGGACGAGGCGGTGACCCGCTACGAGACCCGGATGCTGGCGCGGTCCGGGCCGGTGGCGGCCGGCGCCAACGGCGCCATCAAGGAGTTCTTCGAGGGCGGCTTCGACCTGGCCGACGTCCCGGACTTCGCCGAGGAGACCGAGCAGTGGAAAGCGAACGCGGCGGCCTACCTGGCGGGACGGGAGAACTAGAAGCGGATCGCGGCCCGCGTCCGGCTCACCAACGCCACACTGCACCGCGCCCGGTGCAGCAGATGCCGCCCCACCGACGGCCGCAGCACGGCCCGCAGCGCCCGGCGCCCGCGTGCCCCCGCCACCACCAGCTGTGCCCCGGCGGTGGCCTGCGCGAGCACCTCCCCCGGCGACCCGACCACCACCTCGGCGCTGACCGCGACACCCGGGAACCGGCGCTGCCAGCAGCTCACCATCGCCTCCAGCCGGCCGCGCTCCTCGGCGACCGCGCGCAGGTTCACGTCGCAGAGCAGGTCCCGCCCGTCCGGCGGGGACCAGCCGTGCACCGCGCGGACCGGCACACCCCGGACCGCGGCCTGTTCGAACGCGAAGCCGAGCACCACCCCGCCGGCCTCCGGCTCGTCCACGCCGGCCACCACCGGGTCGGTCGCCCGGGGCTCGCCGCGGACCACCACCACCGGGCAGCGGGCGTGCGCGCTGACCGAGCCGCTGGTCGAGCCGAGCCAGGCGCGCATCCCGGACGGGCGGCGTCCGCCGAGCACCACCAGGGACGCGTCGGCGGCCCGCTGGATCAGGGCGACCGCCGCGGTGGAGTGCTCGACCCGGGCCCAGACGCGTACGCCGGGGTGGGTGTCGTCGGCGTCGTCGACCGCGCGCCCGAGCATCTCGGCGACCGCGAGGTCGGTGTCGGCGTCCGGGTAGACCGCCGCCGCGGGCATCATCGCGGCGGCCGGCACGTAGCTCGGCCATTCGTACGCATAGACCAGCTCCACCGGCACGTCGCTCCGGTAGGCCTCGTCGAGTGCCCAGCGAGCCGCCTTGCGGGCTTCCGCCGAGCCGTCGTAGCCCACGACGATCCTCTGGTTCTGCACGGCGTTCGCCTCCTCCCGCGCTGCTTCCACTGCATCGTCGTTGCTGGACCGCTCGGGGGCAATAGTGTGGGGCCCGTCACATTGTGAACCTATTGCTTCGATGTGGACGGGTGACGCCAGGGTTACCGGGATCACTCGTCCGCTGTACGGGATCGGAAACATAGATTTGATCTTCGGTGGTTAGCCTCCTCGCGCCGCGCCAGGGTCGTCCGGCACTGCCATCCGGCGCCGTTTTTCTTGGAGGAGAATTCATGGCTGTCAAGGCCGAGTACCTGTGGGTCGACGGAACCCAGCCGACCGCGAAGCTCCGGTCGAAGACCAAGATCCTGGCCGACGGCGAGACGCCGCCGATCTGGGGCTTCGACGGTTCGAGCACCAACCAGGCGCCCGGTGACAAGTCGGACTGTGTGCTCCGGCCGGTCTTCACCTGTCCGGACCCGATCCGCGGCGGCAGCAACATCATCGTGCTGTGCGAGGTCGAGCTGATCGACGGCACCCCGCACCCGACGAACACCCGGGCCGCGTGCCGCGAGGTCGCCGACAAGTACGCCGACCAGAAGCCGATCTTCGGCATCGAGCAGGAGTACACGTTCTTCAAGGACGGCCGCCCGCTCGGCTTCCCGGTCGGCGGTGGCTACCCGGCCCCGCAGGGCGGCTACTACTGCGGCGTCGGCGCGGACGAGGTCTTCGGCCGCGAGATCGTCGAGGCGCACATGGACGCCTGCCTCGAGGCCGGTCTGCACCTGTCCGGCATCAACGCCGAGGTCATGCCGGGTCAGTGGGAATTCCAGATCGGCCCGGTCGGCGCGCCGCAGGTCGCCGACGAGCTGTGGGTGGCCCGGTGGCTGCTCTACCGCATCTCCGAGGACTACGGCGTCTCCGCGACCCTGGACCCGAAGCCGGTCAAGGGTGACTGGAACGGCGCAGGCGCGCACACCAACTTCTCCACCGCCGCGATGCGGGAGAGCTACGACGCGATCATCACGGCCGCCGAGTCGCTGGGCAAGAAGCGCCAGGAGCACGTGGACGGCTACGGCGCCGGCATCGACCAGCGCCTGACCGGCCTGCACGAGACCGCCCCGTGGACCGAGTACAGCTACGGCGTCTCCGACCGTGGTGCCTCGGTGCGCATCCCGTGGCAGGTTGAGAAGGACGGCAAGGGTTACATCGAAGACCGTCGCCCGAACGCGAACGTGGACCCGTACGTGGTCACCCGCCTGATCATCGGCACCTGCTGTGAGGCGCTCGCCCAGGCCTGACGGGTAGCGGACGTACGCGCGGGGGCCGGCCAAGCGGCACCCGCGCGTATTCCTTCCGGCCCCGGATCACCGCGGCAGGCGCGCTTCGCGTCCCGTGGTGTCATGATGGGCCCGAGCAGGAATCCCCCCGCAGGGAAAGGTACGGCGGTCGATGGCGAGCTTCGAGGCGAGGACGGCCACCGCGCCGGGCCGGATCACGCTGATCCTGTCCGGTGACTGCGACCTGACCGTCCGCGACAAGTTGACCGTCGCCCTGCTGGACGCGGTGAGCCGGTCCACGACGATTTTCGTCGATGTCGGCGGGGTCGGTTTCCTCGACTCCACCGGCGTGCACGCCCTGGTCACCGCCCATCACGCGGCGCTGGCCCGCAGCAGCCGGCTCTACGTGATCAACGCCACCGGCGCGGTCGCCGCGGTGCTCGACCTGACCGGTCTGGGCACCCTGCTGCAGGCCCCGGCGGACGAGCGTCACCATGCTTGAGCAGCCCGGCGAGGACGACGGGATGTCGTACACCGAGCCTGACGATCTGCGGAAGGTGCGCACCTTCGTCACCGAGCGGGCCGCGGCGCTGGGCCTGGCCCCGTCCCGGATCGATCTGCTCACCCTCGCGGTCAGCGAGCTGACCACCAACACCCTGCAGCACACCGGCGGCGGCGGGCACATCCGGGTCTGGGCCGAGGACGGCCGGCTGATCTGCGACGTGACCGACGGCGGCGGTCCCCGGCCGTTCGGGCGGGCGATGCCCTCGGCTGAGGCGGTCCGCGGGCGCGGCCTCGCCATCGTGGAACGGATCTGCGACTCGGTCTCCACCAGCACGGTGCCCGGCGGCACGCTCGTGCGGATCAGCCTCAACCTCTGACCAGCACCGCCAGCGTGCAGGTGTCGTCATCCGGGCTGGGCGCGTGCAACAGCCGGTGGATCGTCGGCAGCGGGTCCGGTCCCGGCGCCGCGGAGACCGCGCTCAGGTGATCGCGCACCTCGGCGGTCCGCCCGAGCAGGTCCCCTCGGCGCTCCACCAGCCCGTCGGTGTAGAACAGCACCAGGTCACCGGGGCGCAGCCGGGCGGTGACCACCGGGAAGTCCGCCTCGGCCTCGGCACCCAGCAGCAGCCCCGGCGGCCGCTCCAGGTCCGAGCTGCGACCGGCCCGGCCGAGCAGCGGCGCCATGTGCCCGGCCCTTGCCCAGGGCAGCAGCCGGGTTTCCGGGTCGTAGACGCCGACCACCGCGGTGCCGGTGATGCCGAGCTGAGCGCAGAGCCGGTTCAGGTGACGCAGCAGCAGGCCCGGGTCGCGGATGCCCGCCGACAGCCAGGCGACCAGGGCGAACCGCAGGTGGGCCATGCCGCTGGCGGCCTCCGTGCCGTGCCCGGCCACGTCGCCGACGGCGAGCGCCACCAGGCCGTCCGGCAGCGTCTGCGCGTGGTACCAGTCGCCGCCGACCTGGGCCGCGCTCTCGGCCGGCAGGTAGCTGACCATCGCGTCCAGCCCGCCCAGCGCGAACGCGCCGACCGGCACCGGCTGGATCATCTGCTGCAGCCGGCGGGCCAGCCGGTGCTCGGCGAGCGCGCTGATCTCGCGGACCCGGGCCTCGTCGCTGAGCCGTTCGATCTCGGTGCGGGTGGCCACCCGGGCGGTCACGTCCTGCACCACCGCGTAGATCTTCACGGGCCGGCCGGTGGCGTCCCGGGCCAGGTCGGAGAGGATCCGCAGGTGCTTGATCGCGTCGCCGACCCGGAACCGGACGGTGACGTCGGAGGTGGCGCCGACGTCGAGGGTCTGCCACGCGGACTCGGCGACGCCCCGATCCTCGGCCAGGATCGCGGCGGCCTGGTCGGCGCGCGTCATCGGGCCGTCGGCGGGGAGCCGCTGGAAGATCCGGTACATCCCCGGCGACCAGTCGGAGAGGCCGCTGGCCAGGTCGTACTCGGCCCAGCCGAGGCTGCCGAGCAGCTCGGTGCTCTCCAGCCGGCGCCGGTGCTCGTCGACCCGGGTCCACCAGACCAGCAGGCCGCCCAGCACCCGGTGCACGCTGACCTCGAAGCGGGACTCGGCGACCACTCCGGGACGGTTCTCCTCGTGCCGGAACTCGTCCATCGTGCCGGGCGCGCCGGTCGTGATCACCCGCAGGTAGAGCTGCCAGAGCGGGCCGTCCACCATCGACGGGTAGAGCTCGCGGAGCCGTCCGCCGACGCGCTGCGTGCCGCGGCCGTAGATGTCCCGGATCTGATCGCTCGTCGCCGCGACCCGGAAGTCGGTGACCGCGCCGTCGTCCCCGATGATCGGAACCAGCCAACTGCAGCCGGCCGGAACCGCGGCGAGCAGCTCCCGGACCACGTCCTCGTCGGCCATCTCAGCAGACTAGTCGCCGATCAGCCGGGTTTCCCGGACCAAAGTCCCCGGGAACAGCGAGGATCAGATTCACAACCCCGATTTTGTACGGAGGTGAGCACACATGTGGGAGTCCACCGGCGGCACCACAGGTAACTCACAGCCGAACCTAACCACGGACTCAACCCGATCCTCCATCATCCGGCTCATGCCCCCGACCGCCACGGCCCGCGTCCCGGTCGTCCGACGCCCCGTCCCGGCCCCGCGCCGGGCGGCCGAGGCCGGCGGCTGCCTGACCGGGCTGAGCCTGCTGGTGGTCACCGCGTTCTGGGTGCACCACGGCGGCGTGCAGCAGGGCGCCGAGGGCGGGTGGACCGCCGCGCACGCGGCCGGGCGGCTGGCCGGGCTCTGGGCCGCCGACCTGCTGCTGGTGCAGACCCTGCTGCTGGCCCGGATCCCGTTCGTGGTGCGGGCGTTCGGCGCCGGTCAGATGATCCGCTGGCGCCGCTGGGCCGCGGCCGGCTCACTCGGGCTGCTGGCCGGGCACCTGATCCTGATCACCGGGGAGCGCTGGCACCCGGCCGCGCTGCGCGAGCTGATCACGCATGGTCCCGGTCTGGCGCTCGCGCTGGCCGGGGCGGTCGTGCTGGGCACGGTGTCGATCGCCGCCCGGCGCACCGTCCGCCGTCACGCGCTCGACCTGTACGCCTGTTACGGCGTCACCCTCGCCCTGCCGCACCAGCTCTGGGCCGGCACCGACTTCACCGCCTCGCCGGTGGCTCACGCGTACTGGTGGGGTCTTTATGTCCTGAGCGTGGGCAGCGTCCTGGTCCACCGCGTGGTGTTGCCCGCCTGGCGAAGCCGGCGGGCGGCTGCCGGACGAGTTGGGCAATACCGCTAAAAAAACGCGAAAAGGATTCTACCGTTAGGTCCGACCACCAGGGAGGACCCGATGCAGCCGACCGTGAGTGCCAGCGAGTGGACCACATCAGGACGCCGCGGACTGCTGGAGCGGCTGCTCGGCGACCGCAGCCTGCTGATCAAGAGCACCATCACCGCGGGCTGTGTCGCCGTGGTGGCGCTCACGCTGACCCTGGTGTCGCTCGGCCGGATGGGCCAGCTCCGCGACGACCTGCAGACGATGAAGACCCAGCACGTCGACAGCATGGAGCAGATCGCGAACATGCGAGCCGGGATCACCAACGTGTTCCGGGGCGCCCTGCTCTACGACGCCGGCAAGAGCAGCAAGAGCAAGGAGCTCACCGACCTGGGGCTGACCGTCGCCACCGCCGCGGACGCCCAGGTGGCCACGGGAGTGGCCGCCTACCGCCAGATCGCCACCGACTCCGGCGCCGCGGACCGGCTGTCCGGCCTGGACGCCTTCGCCAGCGCCTTCGCCGAGCACGCCGCGCTGCGCGACGTGATCATCTTCGGGAAGACCCCGCCGAGCGGCTTCCAGATGCCGGCCGTCGACCAGATCCTGCCCGCCTTCACCAAGGCCGAGTCCGGCATGAACACCGCGATGGACGACCTGCAGAAGGTCGAGGAGTCCGACGCCGACGCGATGACCGCGGCCGGCGACCGGGCCTACCAGCGTTCCCGGTGGACCACCCTGGCCGGGCTGGCCGCCGGGTTCGCGATCGCCGGCTTCGTCGGGGTCGGCGTGATGCGGCTGATCAAGCGGCAGCTCGCCACCGTGCAGGCGGCCCTGGGCGCGGTCGCCGACGGCGATCTGACCGTCGCCGCCGAGGTGCGCTCCCGCGACGAGCTCGGCCGGATGGCCCAGGCGGTGAACCGGGCCAGAGAGGGCCTGCAGACCACGGTCAAACAGCTCGCCTACGGCGCGGGCACGCTCGGCGAGGTCACCGCGCGGCTGAGCGGCATCACCGGCCGGCTGGACACCCAGTCCCGGGCGGCCGCCGAGCAGGCCGGGATGGTGGCCGGCACGGCCGGAGACGTCTCGGCCAGCGTGCAGTCGGTCGCCGCGGGCAGCGACCAGATGGGCGCCTCGATCCGGGAGATCTCGGAGAACGCCAGCAGCGCCGCCCGGGTGGCGGCCGGCGCGGTCGGCGTCGCCCAGGCCACCAACGACACGGTGGCGAAGCTCGGCGCCTCGTCCGCGGAGATCGGTGACGTGGTCAAGACGATCACGTCGATCGCCGAGCAGACCAACCTGCTCGCCCTGAACGCGACGATCGAGGCGGCCCGCGCGGGCGAGGCAGGCAAGGGCTTCGCCGTGGTCGCGACCGAGGTCAAGGACCTGGCCCAGGAGACCGCGAAGGCCACCGAGGACATCTCGCAGCGGGTGCAGGCGATCCAGGCCGACACCGAGAACGCGGTGACCGCGATCCAGGAGATCTCCCGGATCATCTCGGAGATCAACGACTACCAGGTGACCATCGCGTCGGCGGTGGAGGAGCAGACCGCCACCACCAACGAGATGAGCCGCAGCATCGGCGTGGCCGCGACCGGCAGCTCGACCATCGCCGGCAACATCAACGCGGTCGCCGACGCCGCGCGGGCGACAACGGCCGCGCTCGGCGAGGCGGACGTGTCGATGGGCGAGCTCACCCGGGTCGCGGGCGAGCTGCGCGAGGTGGTCTCCCGCTTCCGGGTCTAGGGTTTGTCCTGCCTTTTCAGTGGCCGACCAGGTGCTGGACGCGACGCAGCAGGTCGGCCGGGTCGATCGGCTTGACCATGTAGTCCTCGGCGCCCACCACCCGGCCGAGGTCCAGGTCGGCCTGCTCGCCCCGCCCGCTCATGAAGATCACCGGGATGTGCGCGGTCTGCGGCGACGAGTGCAGCTCGTAGCAGAAGCCCAGCCCGTCCAGGCCCGGCATGCACATGTCGAGCAGGACCAGCTGGGGCCGCTCGCCCACCGCGAGCGCCAGCGCGGTCCGGCCGTCGGCGGCGAGCAGCGTCCGGTACCCGGCCGCCCGCAGCTTCGTACCGACCAGGTCGCGGACCCCCTCGTCGTCGTCGGCGATCAGCACGGTGGGCGGCTCCAGCGCCGCGGCCCAGTCGTCCAGCGGCCAGGACAGCCCGGCGTCGGCGTCGCTGAACGTCAGGACCGTTGTCGTTCCGGGCGTGGTCTGCGACATCTCCGAGCTCCTTTTACGGTGGGACTCCTGAGATCGTCAGACTTTCCGCCGCCTGCAGGAAACCTCACGTTGCGGTCGGGTTGCGGGACCACCCGCCCCTTAGGTTAGGGTTACCTAAATCAGTGCCTGGGGAGGCGACCGTGACTCAGACCGTTGTTCCGTCGACCGAGACGGTCCCGTTCCGGTTCTTCCCGGTCACGGTGGCCCGGATCGCCCGGCTCAGCCCGAGCTTCCTGCGCGTCACGTTCACCGGCGACGACCTGGACAAGTTCGCCGACAACGGCTTCGACCAGCGCTGCAAGCTGCTCCTGCCGCTCGCCGACTGCGGGCTCGACCACCTGCCGATGGGCCAGGACTGGTATTCCGAGTGGCGCGGCCTGCCCGCCGAGCGGCAGAACCCGATCCGGACGTACACGGTTCGCTGCGTCCGCGCCCACCTCAACGAGGTCGACGTCGACATGGTGCTGCACGGCGTGAGCGGCCCGGCGTCGCGCTGGGCCGTCGAGGCCGGCCCCGGCTCGACCGCCTGCCTGCTCGGGCCGAACGCGGAGTTCGGCGGCCCGTCCGGCGGCATCGACTTCCACCCGCCGGTCGACACCAACCGGATCCTGCTGGTCGGCGACGAGACCGCGGTCCCGGCGATCGCCTCGATCCTGGCCGGCCTGCCCGCCGGCATGTGCGGCGAGGCGCTCCTCGAGGTCCCGGAGAGCGGCGACCACCTGACCCTCGAGGCACCGGCCGGCGTCCGGATCACCTGGCTCCCCCGCGACGGCGCCGGCCACGGCGTCAAGCTGATCCCGGCCGTCCAGGCCGCCGCGGCACACCTGCTCGGCGACGCGGCCGGCGCCACCTGCGCCGACCTCGAGGACGTCGACGTCGACGCCGGGCTGCTCTGGGAGGTCCCGGACGGCACCGCCGCCACCGACGGCTTCTACGCCTGGCTGGCCGGCGAGGCCGCGGTCATCAAGACCCTGCGCCGCCACCTGGTCGGCACGTGCGGTGTCGACCGGCGCGCGGTCGCCTTCATGGGCTACTGGCGCCTCGGCAAGGCCGAGTGCTGATCCGGCCCGGGGTGTCCACACCCGAGCGCGACCGCGTCCTGACCACCGTGGCCACGGCGATCACCGATCGCCGTGCGGACGGTTTCCTCCGGGTCGGTGTGGATGGGCCGGACGGTTCCGGCAAGACCACCCTGGCCGATGAGCTGGCCGGCACGCTGCGCGCCCGGGGCACGGCAGTCGTCCGGGTCTCGATCGACGACTTCCATCACGTACGAGCGATCCGGCACCGCCGCGGGCGCGACTCCCCGGACGGCTTCTGGCTCGACTCCTACGACTACGACCGGTTCCGCACCGACGTGCTGACCCCGTTCGGCCCGGGCGGGACGGGCCGCTACCGCCCGGCCGCACACGACGTGGCCACCGACGCGCTGCTGAACCCGGAGCCGGTGCAGGCCCCGCCCGGCGCGGTACTGATCGTGGACGGCATCTTCCTGCACCGCGACGAGCTGGCCGGCGCCTGGGACCTGTCGCTGTTCCTGGACGTCCCGTTCACCGAGACGGCCCGCCGCATGGCAGCCCGCGACGGCACCCCACCCGACCCGTCCCACCCGGGCATGCGCCGCTACGTCGAGGCCCAGCGCCCCTACTTCACCACCTCCCCCCCCCCCCGCCGAGCCACCTGGCTCCTCGACAACACCAACCCCGCCACCCCCCACCTC
>NZ_LLZH01000146.1:0-511 GCF_001509495.1 Actinoplanes awajinensis subsp. mycoplanecinus
CACCAGCACGATCAACACGACCAGCACGAACGGCGCCATCACGCTGAGGAAGTCGTTGAAGGTGAGCCCGGACCGGCTGGCGATGATGATGTTCGGCGGATCACCGACCAGGGTGCCCGCGCCGCCGATGTTCGACGCGAGGACCTCGGCGATCAAAAACGGCACCGGGGGCACACCGAGGCGCTCGCAGACCAGCAACGTCACCGGCGCGACCAGCAGCACCGTCGTCACGTTGTCCAGCGCAGCCGACACCACGCCGGTCACCACCAGCAGGATCACCATGATCGGGAACGGGCGCCCGCGGGCCTTCTTCGCCGACCAGATCGCCACGTACTCGAACAGCCCGGTGCGTTTGAGCACGCCGACGATCAGCATCATCCCCAGCAACAGGAAGATGACGTTCCAGTCGATACCCGCGTCCTCGGAGAAGAACGCGTGCTCGGCGTCGGTGGCACCGAGCGCCAGCATGATCGATGCGCCGCCGAGCGCGACCGCCACCCGATTGATCTTC
>NZ_LLZH01000147.1:0-511 GCF_001509495.1 Actinoplanes awajinensis subsp. mycoplanecinus
CACCAGCACGATCAACACGACCAGCACGAACGGCGCCATCACGCTGAGGAAGTCGTTGAAGGTGAGCCCGGACCGGCTGGCGATGATGATGTTCGGCGGGTCACCGACCAGGGTGGCCGCGCCGCCGATGTTGGATGCGAGGACCTCGGCGATCAGGAACGGCACCGAGGGCACACCGAGGCGCTCGCAGACCAGCAACGTCACCGGCGCGACCAGCAGCACCGTCGTCACGTTGTCCAGCGCGGCCGACACCACGCCGGTCACCACCAGCAGGATCACCATGATCGGGAACGGACGCCCGCGGGCCTTCTTCGCCGACCAGATCGCCACGTACTCGAACAGTCCGGTGCGCTTGAGCACGCCGACGATCAGCATCATCCCCAGCAGCAGGAAGATGACGTTCCAGTCGATGCCCGCGTCCTCGGAGAAGAACGCGTGCTCGGCGTCGGTGGCACCGAGCGCCAGCATGATCGATGCGCCGCCGAGCGCGACCGCCACCCGATTGATCTTC
>NZ_LLZH01000148.1:0-507 GCF_001509495.1 Actinoplanes awajinensis subsp. mycoplanecinus
ACGCAGCTGGTGGAAGACGATCGTGTCGTCGATACGGTTCAGGAACTCCGGGCGGAAGTGCTGCTTCAGCTCGTCGTTGACCTTGACCTTCATCCGGTCGTAGTTCGACTCGACGTCCTCGGAGGCCTGGAAGCCCAGCGAGACCGCCTTCGCCACGTCCCGGGTGCCCAGGTTCGTGGTCAGGATGATGACCGTGTTCTTGAAGTCGACGATCCGGCCCTGGCCGTCGGTCAGCCGGCCGTCCTCCAGGATCTGCAGCAGCGTGTTGAAGACGTCCGGGTGGGCCTTCTCGATCTCGTCGAACAGCACCACGCTGAACGGCTTGCGCCGCACCTTCTCGGTCAGCTGGCCACCCTCGTCGTAACCGACGTACCCGGGAGGCGCACCGACGAGCCGCGACACCGTGTACCGGTCGTGGAACTCGGACATGTCCAGCTGGATCAGCGCGTCCTCGGAGCCGAACAGGAACTCGGCGAGAGCCTTGGACAGCTCGGTCTTACCGACACC
>NZ_LLZH01000149.1:0-504 GCF_001509495.1 Actinoplanes awajinensis subsp. mycoplanecinus
GCGGTCGTCTGGCCCGTCTTCCTGTTCGTGGCCGTCGAAATCCTGGCCCGCGTGGCCTGGCCCGACGGCCGCACCTGGAAATGGCTGCGCTGGGGCGGTCTGCTCCCGGTCGCTGCCGTCGCCGCACTGGTGTCGTACCGGCACTTGTCCGGCCTCCTCGACCACTACGGCGAGGAAACCATCGTGTGTGTTCTCGGCCCGCTCGCTGTTGACGGGCTGATGGTGATGGCCACCGGCGCCCTGCTGGCGACCAGCCACCACCTGCACACCGTGCCCCTGCCCACCGTGGCCGACGCCTCCGGCGTTGCGGCCCTTAGCCGGCCCTCGGGCTCTGTCGAAACCGACATGGTCCCCGTGGCCTCTGCGCCTTCGGCGCTGACTGCTCCGGCATTGCCGCCGCAGTCCTTGCGACCTGACCGGTCGTCGGTTTCCCCGACTCCGGCAGTCGCCGCCGTTCAACGGCCGATGGTCTCGACCACCCAGGTCGCCACGGCTACCGGCCGC
>NZ_LLZH01000150.1:0-504 GCF_001509495.1 Actinoplanes awajinensis subsp. mycoplanecinus
GCGGCCGGTAGCCGTGGCGACCTGGGTGGTCGAGACCATCGGCCGTTGAACGGCGGCGACTGCCGGAGTCGGGGAAACCGACGACCGGTCAGGTCGCAAAGACTGCGGCGGCAGTGCCGGAGCAGTCAGCGCCGAAGGCGCAGAGGCCACAGGGGGCATGTCGGTGTCGACAGAGCCCGAGGGCCGGCTAAGGGCCGCAACGCCGGAGGCGTCGGCCACGGTGGGCAGGGGTTGGGTGTGCAGGTGGTGGCTGGTCGCCAGCAGGGCGCCGGTGGCCATCACCATCAGCCCGTCAACAGCGAGCGGGCCGAGGACACACACGATGTTTTCCTCGCCGTAGTGGTCGAGGAGGCCGGACAGGTGCCGGTACGACACCAGTGCGGCGACAGCGGCGACCGGGAGCAAACCGCCCCAGCGCAGCCATTTCCAGGTGCGGCCGTCGGGCCAGGCCACGCGGGCCAGGATTTCGACGGCCACGAACAGGAAGACGGGCCAGACGACCGC
>NZ_LLZH01000151.1:0-461 GCF_001509495.1 Actinoplanes awajinensis subsp. mycoplanecinus
TTGCGGGGCTTGGCCTTCTCGGCGATCGGGATGCGCAGGACCAGTACGCCGTTGTCGTAGGCGGCGTCGATGCGGTCGGTGTCGAGGGCGTCGCCGAGGAACAGTTGGCGGGAGAACACGCCGAGTGGGCGTTCGGTGAGTTGGACGGTGGCGTGTTCGCCGAGGTCGATCGGGCGGCGCTCGGCGCGTACGGTCAGCACGTTGCGTTCCACGTCGATGTCGATGGCGTCGGGGTCGACGCCGGGCAGGTCGAGGGCGATCACGAACTCGTCGCCGTTGCGGATCGCGTCGACCGGCATCGCGGTCGGCCGGGACCAGGTCCCGGTGGGTGTGGCTCCGAACAGCTGCTGGGCGAGCCGGTTGACCTCGGTGAAGGGTTCGCTGCGCATCAACATGGTCCCACCTCCTGCGGTCTCGACTACGGGGTCAATGCGCGATACCTTGTTTCTAACACGTCATCG
>NZ_LLZH01000152.1:0-445 GCF_001509495.1 Actinoplanes awajinensis subsp. mycoplanecinus
GCCGTCACCAGCCACGTGATGCAACACCAACAGCAACACATGCTCACCACCGGCCCCGAACAACACCGCCCGCAACGGCAACTCCCGGCCGAGGTCGAAGGCGTATTGGGCGGCGCGGCTGAGTTCTTCGTTGAGGCGCTCGCGTTCGATGTGGTGCACGGGCAACTCGATGCGAGCCTGCTCGCCGTGCAGGATCTGCTGGTAGGGCGTGCCGTCGATCTCCGGGAACACCGTCCGCAGACTCTCGTGCCGATCGACGACGTCCTGCACCGCCGAGCGCAACGCCTCTACGGTGAGATTTCCGGTCAGGTGCAGAGCCATCGGCATGTTGTACGTCGCGTTCGGGCCTTCCAACCGGTGCAGGAACCAGAGCCGGCGCTGCGCGAACGACAACGGCAACACCTCAGGACGCACGGCCGCACGCAACGCCGCACGCACCTGCCGA
>NZ_LLZH01000153.1:0-445 GCF_001509495.1 Actinoplanes awajinensis subsp. mycoplanecinus
GCCGTCACCAGCCACGTGATGCAACACCAACAGCAACACATGCTCACCACCGGCCCCGAACAACACCGCCCGCAACGGCAACTCCCGGCCGAGGTCGAACGGGTTGCGCGCTTCTTGCCGCAGTGCCTCCTCGAGAGGGGAGTCCGCTGCTCGCACCACTCGCACAGTGGCCCGCGCCTGCTCGCCTCGCAGGACACTCTGGTGCGGATCCCCACCGGATTCCGGGAAGACGGTGCGCAGACTTTCGTGCCGGTCGACGACGTCCTGCACCGCTGCCCGCAGCGCGTCGACGTCAAGCTCTCCGGTCAGATGCAGCGCCAGCGGGAGATTGAACGTCGCGCTGGGCCCTTCCAACCGGTGCAGGAACCAGAGCCGGCGCTGCGCGAACGACAACGGCAACACCTCAGGACGCACGGCCGCACGCAACGCCGCACGCACCTGCCGA
>NZ_LLZH01000154.1:0-444 GCF_001509495.1 Actinoplanes awajinensis subsp. mycoplanecinus
GCTACGTGGGGACTTTCGGCGCGGAACGCACCACAACTCCCCACACAAGACGGCCGCAGCCACTGCGTGGGGACTTTCGGCGCGGAACGCACCACAACTTCACACACAAGGTGGCTGCGGGCACTGCGTGGGGACTTTCGGTGCGGAGCGCGCCGTAACTTCACACACTCGGTCGCGAGGTGGACAACGACGGTGACCCACCGGACCCGCAGGGACCTCTCCAGCCCACCGCAACCGGCCAACCCACCGCGCCCCGCCGTCACGCGGGTTTCCGGGGCTCGGCCCCGGAGCTAGCAAAGCGAAGAGGGCCCCGGGTTCGCGCTTTCCGCGAACACAGGACCCCCTGCCACTCGTAGCGGGGACAGGATTTGAACCTGCGACCTCTGGGTTATGAGCCCAGCGAGCTACCGAGCTGCTCCACCCCGCGTCGGCTTCTAAAGACTA
>NZ_LLZH01000155.1:0-433 GCF_001509495.1 Actinoplanes awajinensis subsp. mycoplanecinus
CGCGCCCGGCTCGCCACCGATCAGCAGATTCTTGTAGATCATCGGCAGCTTGACCTTCTGGCCGAACTCGTCGATCCCGATGAACATCGGGTCGAAGATGGACAGCGCCGGGCCGAGCTCTTGTACGCCGTTGTCAGTTTCGGCGACCAGGATCGGGGACACGTCAGTCCTCCGCCGCGGTGCAGGAGCAGTTGCCCAGCCCGCAGCACTCGCAACGGCAGTCGTACGACTCGCAGTCGCAGACACCCGAGGCCAGCAGCGCCGCACTTGCGGTCACCGCGTTCAACAGGACCGACTTACCCGCACCCGGCTCACCACCGAACAGCATGTTGCCCTCGATGAGGCCACCGTTCACGTCGACGCCGATCGGGTAGCTGTTGGCGTCCATCTCAGAACCCCGCCGAGGCCGTGGCCGCGTCCGCCGGGACCGCGG